>SVQS01000042.1 GCA_015065205.1 Oscillospiraceae bacterium | reverse complement strand
TCATCAAGGGATGCAACCTCTAAAAAGGAAGCGGTAGCAACAGGCAGGAACATCATTTGTGCAATTCTGTCACCGCGGTGAACCTCAAAGGGCTCTTCTCCGTGATTGATGAGGCAAACGCCAATCTCGCCGCGGTAGTCACTGTCGATAACGCCAATGCCGTTGGCAAGAGATACGCCTTTTTTAACGCCAAGACCGCTACGTCCTGCAATAACGGCAACATATTCGCTCGATTCGGGGGAAATCGAAAGTCCGGTGGGAATCAGCGCACGCGCTCCGGGCGCGATGACAACAGTCTCGCCCTCGTCAATTGCGGCTCTCAAATCTACCGCCGCCGAGCCACTCGTTGCATATTCCGGCGCGCTCATTCCGCGCGTTAGTTTGATGTTTACATTCAGTTTCATAGTGATACTCCTTTTTAGAGGATAGAGTGTTTTTTGGAGGGAGGGGGAACTTCTTGGAAGAGAGTTCCCCCTCCCTCCAAACCACCTACCCCCTCAAGAACTTTCACCACGGGACGGAATGTGAACACACCGTCCGTGGTGAAATCTTCTTTTTGGTGTGAGATGAAGAAAGGGCGCTTTCTTCCAAGAAAAACCTGCTTTTGCAGGGGTTATTCTCGGCTCCCTGCAGATTGCAAACAACTTTCTTAGAGATCAGGGTCTCGGTGGGTCTCACTGCGATTCGGTCACGCTCACGTTCTGACAGTCCACCGGACTGTCATTCATTCCGTTCGCGCCGCTCCGCTACCCTGATTTCTTGCGGTAGCAAAAGCGAGGTTTGTCTCGCGCCGCCCGTCTGTTGGTGAACTAACGACTCTGTTTAGGAAAAATGGTGCGAAAGTTCTTGAAAGGGGCGTGGGGAAAACTTCTTCCAAGAAGTTTTCCCCACAAAAAAACACGCAAAAACCTTAATGGATAGCAGTACCCTCCGGTACAGAATCGTCAACGAAGATGACCTTGCAGCCGCAAGCGTTGTTGGTAGCGGCGAGGAGCATACCTTGAGAGTTGACGTTGCAGATACGGTTGGGCTTGAGGTTTGCAAATACGATGATCTTGCGACCTATGAGCATCTCGGGGGTGTATTCCTCTTTGATAGAGGACATGATCACGCGCTCACCGATGCCATCAAAGAGGGTGAGCTTGAGGCAGGAGTGAGACTTGCGAACAGCCTCGGCCTTGAGGATCTTGCAAACACGGAAGTCGAGCTTTGCAAAATCATCGATAACGACTTGCTCCTTGATGGGCTCAACGGGATCGGCTTCGCGAACCTCGGGTTCTGCCTCTTCGGCGGGAGCGCACTCCTCGCAGGGAGTGTCAAGAGCGATCTCTTCTTCGGTTTGGGGATAGGAGAAATCCAAGAGACCAACGTACTTGTCGGCTTCGATCGCATAGAGGAACAGATAGAGACGAGGGCCCTTTTCCTTATCAATGAGCAGTTTGTAAACATTGCGGAAGAAATTACCCTGCAGACCCTTGAGCTCCTTGTCGGTCATATCGGTGCCGTAAACGGTCTTTGGGATGGCATAAAGCTCGGTGTTCAGCTCGTCCAGCGTGTAGCCGCCCTTTGCAATGTAGGCGTGCAGCAGTTCAATGGCCTTCTTTTCGTTGTCTTCAAGTGCGTTCCAAACCTCGAAATTACGAGTTGTACGCAGACGGTTGACCTGGTCGGGAGCGCATTGCTCGAGCCAGAATTTTGCGCGGTCAAGACGGTCGGCAAACTGCTCTGCGGTGTAGGGAGTACCGATCTTTTCAAATACCGTCTCGAGCATAGGCACGTTAAAGTTAACGATAGAGCCGAGCTGAACGAGAAGCGAGAAGGGAACGGTCTCAATTTCGCGACCGTCGATCTTGCAGTTGTACATAATATCTGCAATGGCGTCGGAGGCCTTGCCCTCGCGCACGTCGGCCAGCATCTTGTCGAACTCAAAGTATTGACGAAGAATACCGTCGTCAAAGCAGAAATCAAATGCTTTGGTGGGGTCTGTCTTGGAATAGAGCCAGAGAATGATCTCGGGTTGATAGAGCTTGAGCAGTGTTTCGGGGGTGAGGTTGAGACCGGAAGACGAGGACATCTTACCCGTCATACCCTTAATGCCGATAAATTCATACCCTTGGAACATCGGGGGCTCGAAATTGAAGATCTTTTTGGAGATGATCTTGGAGTTAGAGTAAGAGCCTGTGGGAGCGGCGTGATCCTTTCCGCCGGGCTCAAAATCGACAGCCTCGTATCGCCAACGCATCGGCCAGTCGATCTTCCAACCGAGCTTGCAGTCAAAATCGGTCAGGAAGTTGAAGTGACCGGAGTGACCGCAACGGCAGGTGTAATCAGCCTCGGTGCAGTCGTCGGAAAGATTGGTGATCTTGGTGAAGTCGGTGTGGCACTTGGGGCAAAAGATGCTTACGGGGTAGTAAACAGCCTTTTCCGCGTCGTGCTCTGCCTTGAGCTCTTCTGTGCTCTTTGTGGTGTCCTTGGTTTTGAAGGAATCGAGAATTTCAAAGATTTCCTCTCTCTTTTGGAGAGACTCGATAATATCCTTGGTATATTTGCCCGAGCGGTACATATCTGCCTGATAGCGGCAGTCAAGCTCGATGCCAAATTGCTCCATAGCCTTGAGGAATTCTTCCTCAAAGTGCTTTGCGTAGTTTTCGTGGCAGCCCCAAGGGTCGGGAATATCAACGTAGGGGGAACCGATATATTTGTCGTAGTCGCTACCTACAACCGCCTGCACGTTTGCAGGAATTTTGCGGCAACGGTCGTACTCATCCCAAGAGAAGAGCAGCTTTGCCTTCTTACCCTGCTTTTGCAGAGCGCGAACGACCATCAAGGACGTAGCAACGTCGCGGAAGTTACCAATGTGAACAGAGCCCGAGGGACTAATGCCCGCGGCGCAAACGTATTCTTCTTTTTCGGGGTTGCGCGCAATAATTCTTTGCGCAATTTCTTCTGACCAATGCATAATTGGAAACCTCATTTCTAATAAAAAATAGATAAAATTATATACAACATATTATTGTAACACAAAAAATTGTGCTTGTCAAGGAAATGTGGTATTTATGGTGAAAAAGTTGTGGTATTTATGGTGAAAAAGTTGTGATAAATAGGCGGGGCAACGGGTAATCGCCTCTGCAGCTTCGAGGTTCATTGTAAATAATACCTTTGTATGTCATTCTGAGCGAAGAAAACCGCAAAGCGGTTTGCGTAGTCGAAGTTTTGTTGAGCGAATAGCGATACAAAACCGAGGAGCGATAGCGACGAAGGGATATGGCTCGGAGTTTGGGTGGCTTTTGAATCGATGTAACATTCCGTTGGCAGGTCACCGAGATTTTAAGCCATATCCCGCGTCGACCAAAAAGGTCTCGCGCTTCCGCTTGTTCGCTTACGCTCAACCCGCGGAAGTTCGACTACGAGCTTCGCTCTTCGCTCAGAATGACATACAGTGGCTTTGTTTTGTGATATCTGTTTGTAAATGGGGTATTCAAGATTCAAGTTGAATAACGATAGGGGGCGGTTTTCCCATTTATTTTCCCACACCCCCTTGAAATTCGCGTTTTTTTGTGTATAATGGGAGTAGAAAACAAAGAAAGGACAGAAAAAATGATTATACAAAAGCAAGACTGCAAAATGGATGTTGATGTAGATAAAACGATGCAGTATTATCGCGAACATTCTCTTTGTGATTGTCCGGCTTGTCGTAACTTTTATGCACAAGTAGGTTCTGTGTTTCCGCGTCTCAAAACGTTTTTATCCGAGCTTGGTGTAGATATTTCACGTCCCGGCGAAACGGGTTGGGATATAACGGATGGCATTGTCGATTACCACTTCGTTGCTTACACCGTTAATGGCAAAATTTTGGAATATGATAAATACGAAATTGACATACAGGATGGAAACTCGTTTTTGAGCATTGTAATTGGCGATCGGTATATCCCAAACGAGCAGAAGGATGAATATTTTGTCATTTATGTTTATGGAATAAAGTTGCCGTGGGTGTTGGAGGAAAAAATTCCCGAAGAAAAGACTGTTAAAAATATTACAAATGTTTTTTGGCACAAGATCAAAAAATGTTTCAAAAGAGAATAAAAACAAAGCAATATACAAAAACACCCTTTTCTTTGTGAAGGTTCTTGAAAAGGGGAGAGGTATGGAGAGGGGGAAAACTTCTTGCAAGAAGTTTTCCCCCTCTCCATAAGTCTTTTTTGCCTCACCCCCTTGCAATTCTCGTTTTTTTCGTGTATAATGAGAGCAGAAAGAATGAAAGGCGGTGCTTTTTTGATGAAGCACGTAGAAATTTATACCGACGGTGCCTGTCGCGGCAATCCCGGCAGAGGCGGCTGGGGTGCGGTGCTGGTCTATCGTGGCATCGAGCGCGAGATGTCGGGCGGCGAAGCGATGACGACCAACAACCGTATGGAGCTCACCGCTGCCATCGAGGCGCTTGCGGCACTCAAAGAGCCCTGTCAAGTCACGCTCACGTCCGACTCCAAATATCTCGTTGATGCCATCGAGCAAGGCTGGGCGAGGTCTTGGAAAGCCAAAGGCTGGCGCAAGGCAGACCGTTCCCCCGCACTCAATCCCGATTTATGGGAGAAGCTTTTAAAACTTCTCGATACCCACGAGGTCGAGCTCGTGTGGGTGAAGGGACACGACGGACACCCCTACAATGAGCGGTGCGACCGCTTGGCAACCGCGTTTGCCGATAGCTTTCCCGAGCTTGCCGACGAGGAGCCCCCCTTCGATATAAATGTTTAATTTTGCACTACGTATATACAAAAAAGGAGATAAAGCAATGAAAAACAGTGAAAAAAAGGTAAAAATAAAGGTAAAACCGAAGCGCATTACAAGAGCAGAACGAAAAGAAGCCAAACTGGCACAAAAATCTCGCGAGGCGCTACAACTCTGCGCCGCGGCGGGTGAATTTCACAACGCCTACCTTGCTATTCAATTGAGGTGCGAGGAAGCAAAGTTTGAAGAGCTGAAGGCTCGTTTGGCCGCATTGCAACTTGAGGGTGAAACGACCGTAACCGTTAAAAAACAAAGAAGAATAGCTCCCAAAAAGGAAGTAATTGAATTTTAAAAGCTGTTGTTTCCCAATAACCGCATAAAAAAGCGCGCGAAGACATTGTTCTTCGCGCGCTTTTTGTAAAACGAAAACCACGCGATAGTCGCGTGGTTGAAAAAAGGCTATGCCGATAAACAGAAATAGCACAAAAGGTAGTGCAGGATGACTTTGTGAAAAAGGCTCCCTTTACACAAGGGAGGCTCATTACGGTAACCCGTTTACGGGTAGCCAATAATAATTGCATGGCTGGCAGGCCAATACTCGGCGCACTTGTGCGCAGCCAGTATTATTAGGGCTATGCCCGAAAATGAAATACCACCCGCTATGCGGGTGGATTTTTATTGTCGTTTTTTATTTCGCCTTGAGTGCAAGATCAAGCCAAACAAGACCTACGCTGAAAGCATCGTAAAGGCCTTCTTTTTTGCCCTGCTTGATGATCTTGGTGGGGTCTTTGGAGTCGATTACCTGAATGAAAACATCCTTGGGCAATTTTTTGCCGTCAACTTCTTTGTAGGACATGATCTCAAGCACCAAAATGCACTTTTCATTCATATCGCCGTAGCAAATGGTGTTGCCCTCGCGAACGAGCGGCTTCTCCAAATATTCGAGGTACTTGCCCTCTACCTTTGCTCTTGTCTCTGCCATATATCTATCCTCCTTGGGGAATTGTAATCTCTTTTATTATCATACCACGTATTTGCAAAAAAGTCAATGCTTATTTCATTTTTTTACAAAAGCGACTTCAAAATTTGTTCGATCTCGGCAAGGGTTGTGGCGGACATGACCGCATTTCTTGCATTTGCCGCGCCGCGCATGCCGTGCAGATACCAAGCGAGGTGCTTGCGGCTTTCGGCAACGCCAACTCGCTCGCCTTTCTCACTCACAAGTCCGCGCGCGTGTTCGAGCGCGACCGCGAAACGTTCTTCAAACGATGGGGGTGTGTAGGTTTTTCCCTCAATAGCCGCGAGAATTTCGGCAAAGATCCAAGGATTTCCTTGCGCGCCGCGCGCGACCATAATGCCGTCGCAGCCTGTCTCTTCGAACATCCGCAAAGCATCCGCTGCCGAGAAAATATCGCCGTTGCCCACAACGGGAATATCCACCGCCTCTTTGACGGCGCGAATAATGCTCCAGTCGGCTTTTCCTGCATACATCTGCTCTTTTGTACGACCGTGCACACAAATCATCGATGCTCCCGCATCCGCCAAACGCTTGGCGAGCTCGACTGCGTTGATGCTGTCCTTGTCCCACCCCGTGCGGATTTTGACCGTGACGGGAATTTTGACAGCGTCTACCGTTTTTCGCACCACGTCTGCCGCTAAAGTGGGATTTTTCATCAGCGCAGAGCCCTCGCCGTTACCAACGATTTTTGCCATCGGGCATCCCATATTGATGTCGATGACCGAGGGGGGAACCTCGCTGATGCATCCGCGATAGTTGTTGCTCTCAAGGAGCGCCGCCGCGCGAGCGACGAATTCGGGCTCTGCCCCGAATAACTGAACCGCTATGGGGAGTTCTTCGCGAAGAACCGATGCAAGAGGAGCGGTTTTGGTTCGTTCCTCGGTGACGGGACGCTTGCAAAGCTGCTCGTAGCAAAGCGCCTTTGCCGACACCATTTCGCTTACGGTGTACTCCGCGCCGAACCGACGCGCCATGGCGCGAAAGGTGCGGTCACTCACCCCCGCCAAGGGAGCAAGACATATTCCGTTTTTGATTTCAATGTCAGCAATCTTCATAACGTTCTCCGTTTTTGTGTTATATTAACGACCACCAAGTAGAGATGATAGAGGTTAAAAAGTTTTTGATGTTTTTTATGCGAAGGGGAAGTAACTTAGGGCTCCCTCCGGGAGGGAGCTGGCGCCGTAGGCGACTGAGGGAGCCCGCGCGACCAAGGCGCACAAACCCAAACGACCATCAGTCTCTTATGCACGGAAGGCTCCTTCCGTCATTTTCTTGCGAAAATGCCACCTCCCTCTCGGAGGGAGGCTTAAGTAACATCCGCTGAACTTTGTTGCGATTTATTCTCTTGTCGGCTCGGCATCCCATTGGAGCAAAAAATCAAAAGACAACTTTTTGCAGTTTGGTTTTAGTGAAAGGCTCCCTTGTGTAAAGGGAGCTCCCACCAAAGGTGGGTGAGGGATTGTTCTATAAAAGTGTTGAATACAATCCCTCCGTCAGTCGACAAGCGACTGCCACCTCCCTTTACACAAGGGAGGCTTAATAGAGTGTCGCTAATCTTCTATCGGCTCGGCATCCCACCAGAGCAAAACGTCGCCACGTGGTGAATAAACGATGGTGCCTTTGTAGTAACCATCTTTTAATGTTTGATCGGTGGTTTGAAATTTCTCAATATGGTGGTTATGTCTTATGCTTTCCATGTCGCCATGCTCGTTTGTCCATTGTAAATAATCGGACCCACGAGGGTGGGCATCATAGTAAAATTCGCCGGTGTAGGTGACGTAATTCTCGTTTATCATATCCTCACGCAGGGAGAGATAGCTATATAGACTTATTCCAAAGCAGACACAAAAGAAAAGAACGCCCACAATTACAAACGCCAACGCCTTTTCTTCGGGCGTCTCTGTCAGATTGTTCCACTTCTTCTTTTTTGCCTTTCTCTTTTTTTTCTTTTTTCTGTCTCTGATCAGAATGTATACGTAAACCGAAATTGGAAGAACAAGAAAAAGAAGGGCCCAAAACGCCATCAGTACAATTTCCCACTTCATCAAATGGCGAATGATTTCTTCATACATCGGTCGTTCTCCTTTCCCTCCCCATTTCTTATCACATTATACAAAGAAAAAGCAGTTTTGTCAAGAAAGGGGAGAAAAATTGTTCGACAGATGGTGCAAAAAGACGCAGACGTGCGACAAAAACACGCACACGTCGGCTCGTTTTGAGCGTTTTTCGGTCATTTTGCGTCACTTTGTGTCAAGCGGTTTTTCTTGACAACGCAAGAGCGACGTGGGATAATCGAATAAAGTGCAGAATGCAGAATGCAGAGTGCAGAGTTATAAGCAAAACCGGTAGGGGAGCGCCTTGGTGCTCCCGCCTTATGGCAGCAAAACAACTCTCTTAACGGGCAGGGTCTTGGCGGTGCCTGACCGTTTGCGATAGCCAAAGCGAACCGTGTGTTCGCGTTGACTGTCTATCCGCAAGCTGACGGCTCTATTTAGATACCTGCTGTGTGAAAGTTTTTGAAGGGGTGTGGGGAAACTTTTCTCAAAAAGTTTCCCCACAAAAGAAAGGACGTGTATATGAAGATGACACAAACGCTATTGATGATACTCGCCATCGTTTTTGCGGTGGCGTTGGCGCTGACGATCGCGATGATCAGTCTCTCGTATATGAGGGTGGAGAGCGAGGACACGCGCGTGCCCGATAGTGGCACAACGTGGCAGATACCGCCTATTTCAACACCCATTCTTTTGGAGTCGACAACACCCGAAGAAACGACCGTACCCGAAGAGGTAACGACCCCGAGCAACAGCCTTTCCTTCGCCCCCGCGGGGGATGGAACCTGCACGGTCGTTGGCATTGGGAGTTGCACCGATTCCTGTGTGGTTATTCCGTCGTATTCGCCTGCGGGAGACCGCGTTACATCGGTCTCTGCGCGCGCGCTTTATGGGCAAAAACAGATAAACGCTATTCAAATTCCCGCAACTGTTGAGCATATTGGCGCGCTTGCGTTTGCCGCCTGCCCAAACCTTGTTTATATATCCGTGAGTGACGCAAACGAGGAGTATTGCGACATCGACGGCATCCTTTACACATCCGATGGACGCGAGCTTTTGCTCTATCCGCCAATGCGCGCAGGTGCGAGCGTGACCATCAGCCTTGTTACTACCGAAATTGCCGAAATGGCTTTTTATAATTGCGCCTATCTCTCGCACGTCTATTATACGGGCTCGCCCGAGGCGTGGGAGCGTATCACCATCGGTGCCAAAAATTATTCTCTTACGGCGGCGGCTAAGACGTTTGGATAAAGATTGGAGCAGACTGTGGGGGAACCCTTTTCTCGAAAAGGGTTCCCCCACACCCCTTCCCAAAAGCTTCCTGACAAAAATGCCCAAACAAAATTTTGCAGTTTACAGATAGACGGTCGGCGCGAGGGTACCCCCTCGCTTTGGCTGTCGCCAAAAATCAGAGGCCGCCGAGACCCTGGTTTTTAAGAGGGATGTTTTGCACAGACAAAATTTGTCTAAAATTATTTTGTTTTTATCTGTGAATAAGAAGGCGAAGAAAATTCTTGACATTTTTTCGTTGTGTGTTATAATAGAGTTACAGCCAAAAATAAAAATTTAGGAGGTAGGGAAGAAATGAAGAAACGAATTTTAACACAACTCGTTCTACTGCTTTTGGTTGCGGTTATGTGTGTGCTTTCGTCTTGCAACACAGAGCAGTTCCGCGGCGAACAAGGTGTGCCCGGTGAAAAGGGAGACACAGGTGCCACAGGCAACGGAATTGCCGATATCGTCACCGAAAAAGTCGACGGTGGTACCAAGGTGACCATCAAGTATACCAATGCCTCAAAAGAGGATGTAGTGTTTATTATTCCCGATGGCGAAAAGGGCGAGCAAGGGATCCAAGGCGAGCAAGGGATCCAAGGCGAGCAAGGGATCCAAGGCGATAAAGGCGACAAGGGAGATAAGGGTGATAAAGGCGACAAGGGCGACACCGGCGCAACCGGAGAAGCGGGTCGCGGTATCCTTAAAACCGAAATTATCGACGGATGCTTGTGGATCACCTTTACCGATGATCCCGAAAACCCCGTAAACGTAGGCAGAGTTGTTCCCGAAGAGACAACGCCAGAGAAGGGTGAGCCCACCTTCCCCGAGGCAGTCGATTTGGGCGGCTATACATACAAGGCATACGTGCGGTCGGATTACAAGATTGAGGAGCCGGGAATCAACGGGAACCCTGATTTTTACTGTGAAGATTTCTGGGTTGACCTTGCTAACGGCGAGCCTCAGGATACGATCTTGTATGCCGTATATCAAAGAAACCAAAAAATCCAATCCGATTACAACGTCAAGATCGAGCAGGTGCCTCAAACCGGCAATATGACAGATGAACTGACGCATTTTTATACAAACGGGCAAAAATTCGACCTGACCATTATCTTGGCAAAATCTGCGGCAGAAGCTGCAATCTGCGGACTTTTGAGCAACCTGAATGCAATGGACGACGGGCTTGATCTGCGCTACCCCTCTTACGACCAAAACTCTATCAAAGAGCTTTCTATGGGTGACAAGCTGTACTATTTGAGTGGCGATATGAACATTTCCACCTTGGATAACGTTACGGCAACCATTGTAAATCTCGATCTCTACCGCGAATATGCCGATGATTTTGTCACGATGTTCGGCGATCCAAAATACGAAAGCCTTTACAATTTGGTCTCCTCAAATACTTGGACGATGGATACGCTTTTGTTGATGGCAGAGTATGTAACCACGGATGTTTCGGGGTATGCATTCGGCTATTTCCAATATGCAAACGCAGCAATGTACTATTTCTACGGCGCGGGCGGGCGCATCACAACAAAGTCACAGGATGGTTTTCCCGAGGCGGTCATTAACCAAAGAGAAAATGAGATGATTTTCAACTACATCTACGATAATTTCAACATAAACAACAGCAGCTTTTGGATCCCCAATGGATATTCGCAAGCAAGATTGAGCAATTTTGTTTTCGACGGAGCTACGCTCTTTACCGATATGACGATGTGGGATGTTCGAAAAACCGTTTACTACGGTGCTTCCTTTAAATACGGCATTTTGCCCATTCCCACGCACAACAAGGGCGACGATTATCACAGCTTGGTTGCCTTCTCCAACTGCGCACACCTGTGGGCGATCCCCAAGATGGTTGGCGATATCGAAAATGCACAAATTATGATGCAGGCTATGGCGGCGTATTCCGACGTAAACCGCGGGGGCTCCACGATGGATAATTACTACACAAGAACCCTTTGCTTTACCGCCGCAAAAGATCCTGAATCTCGCGCAACGATGAACATCATCAAAAATTCGATGATTTATGATATTGCCATCCTTTACGATTGGGGCAGTTGGATATACATCCTGGAAAACATGGACACTGAAACTTACAACTACTACTATGATATGACGACTGATGATTACATGGATGCTGTTAACAACCAAATAGCAACCACCATTTTGCAGTTTGGATATCAAAACTAAACCGCATAATCGATTTTTGCAAGATCATTTTCTCCGCGTCTGCCGTTTGGTGGGCGCGGAGATTTTTGTAAACGTAAAAAGGCAGAGAATTCTCTGCCTTTTTAAATATGACGTTTATGTAGGGTTAGTCCATAATAACCGATCTTGCGCGTCTGCCGTTTACTGCAAGCTTTTCGAGATATTCCTTTGCTCCCATAGGGTCTTTAACGCCGCGCATACTGAGATCCCACTTACCCACTACGTCTACGTAAATCGTACCGTAGTTGAAGATTCTGCCCCAGAAGGTTTGCTTCACGGTTACGGAAAGCACGCGCGTCAAGATGGTGGTTTTCTCATGCTTGGAGAAAATGCCGCTTCTGTGTACGATCTTGTTGTTGTAGAAGGAAATCGTATCGTCCTTAACATTGATGATTTTCACAATCATGATAATGAGGGGAACGATGAGGAAGAAAAGCAAAATGTGCCAAGGGCGAACTACGCTCCAAGCGCTTTTTCTGATTACGTAATTGGGTTTTACAGTGTTAGCCATGAGAGAGCCTCCTTGTTGAATTTATTCTATTATACAACAACTTTGCCTATGAGTCAAGAGCATCACGAAAAAATTCATAAAAATTTTTAAGCGAAAAAGCGGAACGAAAGGCGCGCCAAAAAAAGAGGAATAAACCCCTCGTCTCCCTCATATATTGCAGTAAAACGTTTGAATTTTGGGAGGCCGAATATGTTTGTTTATTCTATGCGTGCAAGCACCATTAAGCTGGTAGGGGTCATTTGTGTTGCGTTGACTGTTTTGATCACGCTCATTGCGTTTGTTCCCACTTATGCCGTTCCGAACCAGCCTGCGGCAGATGCGGATGCAGCCGTGCAGTATTCCTACGATAAGGTCAAAACTCCGTCCGATGCCGCCAACTTTTTATCACAATTCGGTTGGGAAGTAGAGGGGACCCCCGTAGAGGAAAAGACGGTTACAATTCCTTCGGAATTCGATAAGATCTTTGCAGCCTACAACGAGCTGCAAAAGTCGCAG
>SVQS01000041.1 GCA_015065205.1 Oscillospiraceae bacterium | reverse complement strand
ACGGCTGGACGTATCCCGTTGAAAAATAATCAAGAAAATTTCAAAAAAAACTTGACAAATGCATTTGTAAATGTTATAATAAGGCATATTTTTGAAATGCGTTGAAGGAATTATTTCTTTTTTGTAAACCTTTTCAGAGAGACGGCGGATGGTGCGAGCCGTTATGGCAAAAAGAGAAAGTCTCGTTCCGGAGCAGGACCGCAGAACCTTTTAGTAAGCGGTCACGGCATGCACCGTTATCAGAGCATAGGGCTTGTCAGAGCCCTTGAGGTGACCGACTTTTGTCGGTAACCGGGGTGGTACCGCGAATGAGAACATTCGTCCCCGAGGTGGATTATGCATCCGTCTCGGGGACTTTTTTGTCGGGGCGGAAATGATTGATGAGGAGAAACAAGAAAATGAAAAGAATCAAAATTGCAGATGCAACGCTTTGTCGTGCTGACTTTAGTTTTAAGGAAAAGATTGACATCGCGCGTCAACTTGAAAAACTTGATGTCGATGTTATCGAATTGCCCGAAATTCAAAACGTGCGCATTGATACACTCTTGATCAAAACCATCTCGACATTTGTAAAAAAGAGCACGATTTCGGTAGCTGCAGGAATGAGTATTGAGAGCGTTGAGAACGCCGCTGCGGCACTTTCTACCGCCGCCCATCCGCGCATCCGCATCGAACTGCCTACATCTCCTGTTAGTATGGAGTATGTATGTCATAAAAAGCCGGATAAGATGATTGCATGGGTAGAAAAGGTCGTTTTCTTTGCAAAAGAAAAGTGTTCTAATGTTGAATTTTGCGCCTTGGATGCTTCCCGTGCAGAGCCTGCATTTTTAAATGATGTTATCGGTATTGCAATCGCTGCAGGTGCAAGTGAGGTTACTCTTTGCGATGATGCGGGCGAAATGCTCCCCGATGACTTTGCCCAATTTGTACAGAGCGTTGTTGAGAACGTTTCTGTTCCTGTAAATGTTCGTTGCTCCAATCAAAATAGTATGGCTTGTGCCAATGCCATTATGGCAGTGCGCGCAGGTGCTTCCGGTGTTACCACCGCGGTGAGTGATGCAGGTGTTTCCTTGGAGAGCTTTGCCGCCATGGTGAAAAACTGCGGCAACCGCTACGGATTTTGTTCCGATATTCGCTATACCGAGCTTCACCGTACCGTTAAGCAAATCAGCTGGGTGCTTTCCAATGCCAAGAGTGCAAAGGGAAGTGTAACCTCTTTGGTAATTGACGATGAACCTATCCATCTCGATGCCAACGACGATGCAGATACTGTTGCAACCTCTGTTGTAAAGCTCGGTTATGACCTCTCCGAGGAGGACAAGGCACGCGTATATGAGGAATTCGTGCGCGTAGCTGCTAAAAAGAAGGTTGGTGCGAAAGAACTCGAAGCCATTGTTGCAAGTGTTGCACTGCAGGTTCCGCCTACTTATGAACTCATCAATTACGTTGTTAACAGCGGTAATATCATTTCCACAAGTGCACAAATTACACTCCGCAAGGATGGTAAAGATTTGACCGGTATCAGCATTGGTGACGGTCCGATTGATGCCGCGTTTTCGGCTATCGAACAGATTATCGGTCATCGTTATGAGCTGGACGATTTCCAAATTCAAGCCGTTACCGAGGGAACTGAAGCTATGGGTTCGGCACTTGTTAAGCTTCGCAACGATGGCAAGCTTTATTCGGGCAACGGTATTTCCACCGATATCATCGGTGCAGGCATTCGTGCCTATATCAACGCTGTTAACAAAATTGTTTATGAGGAGGCCACAGAATGAGATTTTCGTTTTCAACCAAGGGCTGGCACTTCCACACCTTTGAAGAGTTTTGTGACATTGCCTCGTCAATGAATTTTGAAGGGATTGAGCTCCACAATATCAACAATCAGCTCTTTGCCGATAAAGATGGCGCGTTCTATAACTATGCCGCCGCATCCACCATTCGTCGTTTGTACGAGAAAAAGCTGAGCATTCCTTGCATTGATGCCATCTGTAATCCTTCCGATGCCAAAGAAAAGGATGCCTGCATTGCAGAAATTCGCAAATGCATGGAGATTGCATCCAATTTGCATATTCCAAACATCCGTCTGCGCGCAAACGCCGCCGAGGATGAGGACAGTGCTGTTGCAAATACAGCAGCTGTAATTGCCGTATTGCTACCCGAGGCCGAGAGCCGTGGTGTAACACTTTTGATGGAGACAGCAGGCCTGTTCTCCAAAACCGAAAAGCTCCGCGTGCTCCTTGATAGCTTTGCAAGCGATTATTTTGCTTCTCTTTGGAATTTCTCCGCCGCTTATTTTGACGGTGGCGAGTCTCCCGAGCAGATCATTAAAAACCTTGGTGCATACGTCCGTCACGTACACATCAACGATGCAAAAAGAGTAGGGGAAGCAATCGAGTATTGTTTGCTTGGTGAGGGAGAGCTTCCCATCAAGGATATGATGCTTGCTTTGCGTTCCGTTAACTATGACGGCTTCCTCTCACTTGTTTGGGATCCTGTTTGGTGCGAAGAACTTGACGACATGGAGATCATTTTCTCGCAATTTGTTGGTTATATGAGCCAATTCGGAGACCCCTCTCGCAATGAAAAGATGCTTTATTACAACCGTGCACACACGGGTAAGTATGTTTGGAAGAAAGATCTTCTCATTGATGCGACTTTCTCGCAGGTGCTTGACCGCATGGTTGAGGAATTCCCCGATCAATACGCTTTCAAATACACAACCCTTGACTATACCCGTACGTACAGCGAATTTCGCGATGACGTAGATGAATTTGCGCGCTCTTTGATCGCACTTGGCGTTAAAGCTGGTTCGCACGTAGCCGTTTGGGCTTCCAATGTGCCGCAGTGGTACATTGCTTTTTGGGCGACCGTAAAGCTCGGTGCAGTGCTTGTAACTGTGAATACCGCATATAAGATTCACGAAGCAGAATACTTGCTTAAACAGTCGGATACGCATACCCTCATTTTGACCGAGGGCTCAAAAGATACACACTACGGCAAGATCATTGCCGAGCTTTGTCCGGAACTTGAAAGACTGAAGCCGGGTGCGGCGCTGCATAGTAAGCGTTTGCCATTCCTGCGCAACGTTATTACTGTCGGTTTCAAGCAAAAGGGATGTATGGATTGGAACGATGCTCTCGAGCGTGCCGCACAAGTGCCCGTTAGCGAGGTTTACCGTATGGCTGCCGCTGTCAATAAGGATGATGTTTGCAATATGCAATACACATCCGGTACTACGGGGTTCCCCAAGGGCGTAATGCTCACGCACTATAACGTAGTGAATAACGGCAAATACATTGGCGACCACATGGATCTTTCCACAGCTGACCGTATGATGATTCAGGTGCCGATGTTCCATTGCTTTGGTATGGTGCTTTCTATGACGGCATCGATGACGCACGGTGCCACGATGTTGCCGCTCCCGTATTTCTCTCCCAAGCCAGCGCTGGCTTGCGTGCACAACGAGCACATCACCGCTTTCAACGGCGTGCCCACGATGTTCATTGCCATGATGGAGCATCCCGATTTTGCAAAAACCGATTTTTCCTATATGCGCATTGGTATTATGGCGGGCTCGAACTGTCCCGCAGACCTGATGAAAAAGGCAACCGAAGTAATGAACATGAAAGAAATCGTCTCTGTTTACGGTCAAACCGAGGCGTCTCCCGGATGCACAATGAGCTCCTATTATGACTCCTTGGATGTCCGCACAGAGACCGTTGGTAGTGCCTTTGCAAACGTAGAATGCAAGATTATCGACCCCGAAACGGGTGAGGATTGTCCCGATGGTGTGAACGGTGAGTTTGTAGCGCGTGGATACAACATTATGAAGGGCTACTACAAAATGCCGCAGGCAACTGCCTCTGCAATCGATGCCGACGGCTGGTTGCATACAGGCGATCTTGCTTGCCGTGATGAGAACGGTAACTATCGCATTACGGGACGCCTGAAGGATATGATCATTCGCGGTGGAGAGAACATTTATCCCAAGGAAATCGAAGAATTCATTTACACCTGTCCCAAGGTCAGCGACGTGCAGGTCATCGGCGTGCCCGATGAAAAGTACGGTGAGGAAATTATGGCTTGTGTCATTCTCAAGGATGGCGAGACTATGACCGAACAGGAGATGAAAGACTTTGTTGGAGCAAGTATGGCTCGTCATAAAGTTCCCAGATACGTCGATTTTGTTGAAAAATTCCCGATGAATGCCGCAGGAAAGATCCTCAAGTACAAAATGCGCGAGGATGCAGTTGAAAAGCTGGGACTGAAAAAAGGTGATGCGAAATGATAGAAAACAAATATCAGGTCGTTGACGCGCATTGTCATATTTATCCCGAGAAAATCGTGGATAGAGCTGTGGCGGGGACGGATGCTTTTTATTCCACTCGCGCGGCTTGCCGCGGTATTGCTGATGAGCTTTTGGAAATTGGCAACTGTATTGGAATTGACCGCTTTATTGTGCAATCTGTGGCGACCACGCCAAAGCAGGTGTCAAGCATCAACCACTTTATTGCTGCCGAGGTAGCAAAGGCTCCCGGCCGCTTTACGGGCCTTGGTGCGGCACATCCCGATTGCGAAAGTCAAGATGCTGTCATTGAAGAAATCAAGTCTTTGGGATTGCATGGCATTAAAATCCACCCCGATATTCAAGGCTTTGCCATAGATGATCCTCGCATGATGCGTGTATACGAACGCTGTGAGGGAGAAGGCTTGGCTGTGCTGATGCACACGGGTGATTATCGCTACGATTACTCCAATCCCAACCGCCTTTTGCCTGTGCTTAAGGCGTTCCCAAAGTTGACGGTCATTGGCGCACACTTTGGCGGATGGTCGGTGTGGGATGATGCCTCGCGCGAGCTTTGCGATATTCCAAACCTATACGTCGATTGCTCCTCTACGTTTCCGTTTGTGGGGAATGATCTCGCCCTTGGCGAGAAGCTCATTCATCGTTACGGCGCGGAGCGCATAATGTTTGGTAGTGACTTTCCAATGTGGTCTCCCGAAGTCGAACTCAAAACCTTTATGCAGCTTAATTTGAGCGATGCCGAAAGGAAAATGATCCTCTCGGAGAATGCTGTGAGAGTTTATAAAATGTAAAAATGAAGAGAGTCCTTAGCGTGTTATCCTTAACGGATAACACGCTAAAACTAAGTTTGCCCTTTGGGCAAGTGAAGTTATCTTGGATAGTGAAGTTCACTTCGTGAGTGAAGTTTCGCCTAACGGCGAAGTGATGGGCAAACTTAACTTCACTTGTGCACAGCACAAACTTCACTGCATAGCAACTTCACTTTCGCAACAGCGAAAACTTCACTATCAGAAAAAGAGAGGACATTTCGGCTACGAACCGATTTGTTCTCTCTTTCTGTCGTTATAAGGGGGTGGGCTTAGCCCATAGAATGTTTGACCAGTCAAATGCGATGCTCGCACTTAGTAGGATTTTCAAATTCTTCGCTAAGAACATCACCCATTTCTCTGTACTATACGGATAAATATTTTCATTTTTTGAGTTTGGTTAAAATTTTCAAGAACTATTGACATTGCAATCAAAAGATGATATAATAATATTGAACGACCAAAGGAAATCGCATACGTACAAAAGAGAGCGAAAATATACTGAAATATAGTGCTTTTTTTGCAAAAAGGTATTGACTTTACAGTTGACTGTAATGTTATAATGAAATTGTGCTTCAAAAACACAGAAAAAAACCAACCTTTTATGGCTTTTTTGACTCTATATAATATGACACTAAATAGAAAGGAGCGATGTTATTATGGCAAACTTATCACCCTCAAAGTCAGAACACATCAAGTATGCAGAGTTCTTGCTTTCAGGCGAAAAGTATAGCATCACGATCTCAAAGCGCTATCTCTTTCGCATTATGTTGCCGTTGTGGATCGTTATGTACGTCTGGTTTGCGGTGCGCAACAAGTTCTTTTTCTATATCGTCACGCTCCCCGGGCTTTTTGTTTACGGTTTGTTTGCTTATATGGTTTATCCTGTTTGGAAGATGTGCAATATTTCCCCAAAGGCATACATCGTTTTTCACGTTTCTTTTCTTATTATACTAAAGCTTTTGGCAATTCCGTTTGGTTATTTAGTGGAGGCATTATGGACTTTATGTTTTTAAACAAGAACGATCAGGTTTTGTTGGATTTTGACGCTAGATCCGAGATCATCGCAAAAGATCGCTTTTTTGATAACGCACAACGCTATATTTGTGCTGATGAAGAAACTCTCTTGCATCGCCAAGCGTTGTTTGCTGATATTCTCAAAATCAACGGACTTTCTGACTTTTTGTGCGCGCTTTCTGAAAAACTGACCGAGTACGAGCCCTTTATCACCTATCACCTCAAAGCCGCCAATCGGGAAGAGCGTGTGCGCAATATCCTGTTCCCAAGGATTTATATTGATCTTGTGAGCTTTATCCATACCACGCTCTCTCCTATGATGCAATCTGTAACATCGGAGTCTGTCAAGCATCTTTATGCGCTCGCAAAAGAAGACATCGAGTCAAAAGAATACCAGCGTATCAAAAAGTATTACGAGAAAAACACCGGCAAATTGAACTCCATTCAAAGTGTTACCATTGGTGTCAATCTCAACGCAATGTATGCCCCAAAAGAGGCAGGGGTTCTCTCGTTTAATGCCGAGGAGTTCAAATCAGGCGATCTTCTTGACCGCATCCTACGTTTGGATTTCGCAAAGGATGACTACCGTTGTATCGCGCCTTTGACGATACCGGAAGAGAAGAGTCCGCTTCAAAAAAATTGGGAGGAGGAACAACTCGCTTTTCGCGGTTTTCATACCCTTGCGCCCTTGACAAACTTTGATAGAAAGCTCACTTTTCAAGAAAACCAACAAATCAACTATGCCATTCTCAAAGCAATGGGGCATGCGCTGGATAGCGGACTCAACCATTGTAGCAACCGCTTGCTCAATTATGCACAGAAAAAGCTCTTGGTGTATATAAAAATGCAAGCCTCGCTTGCATTTGTGGCGAGTGCCATCTCGCGTATCAAAATTTTTCAACAAAAGAAAATTCCGCTCTGTTTCCCCAAAATCACTCCCGATCGCGCCTTTGATTTCATCTCTCTCTATGATGACAATCTTTCGCGTGTAAAAGAGAAAAATGAGGTCATCCCCAACACTGTAACGCTTGATAGCGATGTTTGTTCCTACATCGTGGCAGGACCTAACAGCGGCGGTAAAACGGTATTTCTCAATTCTGTCGGTGCGGCACAGTATTATTTCCAACTTGGTATGCCCATTCCCGCAAGGTCGGCAACAATGCCCATTTGCGATGCTATTTACAAGGTATCGGTAGAAAAGCAAAAGGCTTCCAACTCGGCAGGACGTTTCGAGCAAGAGTGCATCACACTCTCTGAAATTTTGAAAAAAGCCACAAAGGATAGTTTGGTGCTTATTGATGAGGCATTTACTTCAACCTCATCTTCTGCGGCTGTACCGATTGCCGCCAACTTTATTGCTGAGCTTTGCAAGATTGGCGCAAAATGTATCTTTGTTACGCACTACCATCAGCTTTGCGAAACCGATCCCAAGATTGCCGCGTGCGGAAGTCGCGTTGACTATCTCCACGCTGCCATCAACGGCGAAAAACGCTGCTATATTATTCAAAAGGGCAAGGCAGAAGCCAATAGCTATGCCCAAGACATCGCCAAAAGATACGGTTTGTTATAAAGGAGATATACAATGAACGCCTTACAAATTCCAAAAGACCTCAGAGCATTCGCCATCAAAACCGCGCTCAAGCGCATCATTCCTTGTGCCTTATTATTTATCGGCTTCGCTGTTGTACTGATTTTTTGGGGTGATGTGATTCTCCCCATCGATAAAGATGTTGTTAAGGTGATTGTTTACACAATGGTTATGCTTGTTCCGTTTGCCTTGACGGGTGTGCCGTTCAAGTTAATTGACAAAACATATAGCGGCACGGTCCAAAAAGTAGAGATTACGACCACCGCCGACAATGCTTATCACGGTCAACCTACAAGAGAGAATTTATACCCGAAAAATACTGTTTTCCTGCACGTGGTGCAAGAAAATGGTGTTGTGATACGCAAAAAGGCGTACGAAAGAAATGCCAAATTGCCGCAAAATTTAGATGCTTACAAGGTTGGTGACAGCGTTTTCCACTTGTACGGCTCGATGCAAACCATTGTTCTACCAAGGGCATCGGATGAATTTGTCCAATGTTCCGTTTGCGGAATAAAAAACGATAAGAACGAGAATGTGTGCGAGAGCTGTGGACATTCGCTCATAAAAAATATGGACTAACAAACAACAACCCGAAGGCGGCAGATTTCTGCCGCCTTAAGTTTTTTGTAAGAGTTGAAAAAAGCACTTGTAATTTTCTACCTCTTATGCTATAATAATATAGTTAAAATGAGTTTTTGCAAAGAGGTTCTACAAAAGTATGAGTAAGTTGCAACAAGAAATCAACCGCCGACGCACGTTTGCCATCATTTCTCACCCCGACGCCGGTAAAACAACGCTAACCGAAAAGTTCTTGCTTTACGGCGGTGCCATTCAAACCGCGGGCTCGGTCAAGGGCAAGGCATCCGACCGTCACGCCGTTTCCGACTGGATGGAAATGGAGAAGAAAAGAGGTATTTCCATCACTTCGTCGGTTATGCAATTTGAATACGATGGCTACTGCATCAATATCCTTGATACCCCCGGTCACCAAGACTTCTCCGAGGACACCTACCGAACCTTGATGGCTGCCGACAGTGCTGTTATGGTCATTGATGCCGCAAAGGGTATTGAGCCTCAAACGCGCAAGTTGTTTAAGGTCTGTGCAATGCGACACATTCCGATCTTTACTTTTATCAACAAGCTCGACCACGAGGCACGCGACCCGTTTGATCTCATTGATGAGCTCGAAAAGGAATTCGGCATTGGTACCTATCCTATGAACTGGCCCATTGGTTGCGGTGTTGGCTTTAAGGGCGTTTACGACCGCGACGGTCGCAGGATTCTCGCCTTTGGTGACTCTCACCGCGGACGCGACAGACTTGCATCCATTCCTTGTGACATCACCGATACTGCTCGTATGGACGAGCTGATCGGCTCTTATGCGCGCGAAGAACTCGTTGAACAGGTGGAACTTCTTGACGGCGCGTGCTTCGATTTCGATATTGATGCTGTTCGTTGCGGCAAGCTCAGTCCGGTATTCTTTGGCTCTGCACTCAACAACTTCGGCGTTGAGTTCTTCCTTGAGCACTTCCTCAAAATGACCACTGCACCTCTTGCTCGCAAGGCAGGGGAGAGCGAGGTTCAACCCTTTGATGAGGGCTTCTCAGCATTCGTTTTCAAGATTCAAGCCAATATGAATAAAGCTCACCGCGACCGTATTGCTTTTATGCGCATTGTTTCGGGCAAATTTGAATCCGAAAAGGAATATTTCCACGTGCAAGGCGGCAAAGAGCTTCGCCTCTCACAACCGCAACAAATGATGGCACAGGAGCGTTCTATCATTGAGGAAGCTTATGCCGGCGACATCATTGGTGTGTTTGACCCAGGCATTTTCAGCATTGGTGATACAGTTTGCGAAAAAGGACAAAAGGTGCAGTTTGAGGGAATCCCCACCTTCGCTCCCGAGTGCTTTGCAATGGTCGAGCAGATCGACAGCATGAAGCGTAAGCAATTTGCAAAGGGAATGAATCAGATTGCGCAAGAAGGTGCTATTCAGATCTTTATTGAGCCGGGGGGAGGCTTGGAGCGCGTATACGTCGGCGTTGTTGGCATGCTTCAATACGATGTACTTGAATCGCGCATGAAAGCGGAATATGGTGTAACTTACCGTCAATATCCGCAATCCTATCAGTATATCCGCCGCATCGCAAACGGCGTCGACCCCAAAAAGTTGCGTCTTTTTGATGTAAAATGGGTACAAGACTTCCGCGGTAATGACTTCTTGCTCTTTAACAGCGAGTGGCATATTGGTCACACACTGGATAATAACGAGGGACTTGAACTCGTTGAGTTCGGTTCATAAATAAATTTGAAAGGGATGAAAACTATGAATAAGCGTATTTTAGCGGCTCTTTTTGCCGTCATACTTTTGCTCTTTTCTTTCTCATCCTGCGAAAATTTCGATGAATACACTTGGCCGTGGGAAGCCGAAAAAGAAGAGGACATACCGCAGATACAAGAAGGCTCATATCTTGAGGTCCATTATATTGATGTTGGACAAGCTGATTGTTCTCTTATTATTTGCGATGGTCAGGCAATGTTGATCGATGCAGGAAATTTTGGCGCTCATAGTATTATTTTACCTTACCTTATGGAAGAAGGCGTCGAATTTTTGAATGCTGTTGTAGTGACTCATCCGCACGCAGACCATTATGGTGGTATGAGAAATGTTCTAAAAAACATAGAACTTGACGCTTTCTATTCTCCTTTTAAAACCCATCCAAGCGGTAGCTTTAATTCTGTCACAAACTACGTATATTACACGTTGGAAAGAGAAATTAACGTTCCAAAGCAGGGAGATCATTTTTATCTTGGCTCTGCCAAAATTACATTCTTGGGTCCTGTTCATACAGATTATGAGGATCTCAACAATGCGTCTCTTGTTTTTCGTGTCGATTACGGTGAGGTATCCTTCCTCTTTACGGGAGATATGGAAAGCTTAGCCGAGCATGATCTGTTGGAGTCGGGGGTTAACCTCAAAGCCGATGTACTCAAGGTAGGCCATCACGGCAGCTATTCTTCAAGTTCTTATCGTTTTTTGCGTGAGGTAGCACCCAAATATGGTGTTATCCAATGCGGTAGGGATAATGAATACGGACATCCGCACAGTGCTCCGCTTTCGCGTTTCCGCGATGCTGAAGTTCAACTCTATCGAAACGATATGCAAGGACACATTGTTTGCAGAAGCGAGGAAGGAAAAACATTGACATTTACCACGCAGATGAATCCCGATGTCAACACCAATCCTACAGCGGTACAAAACGATATCTCTTATTTGCCTACATACCTCTACTACGAAGAAAAGTTTGATTAAATTGTAAATCCCCACAGTAAAACACTGTGGGGATTAGTTTATTTTAAAGCATCACGCAGGGTAGCAAGTGCGGCCTTTTCGATGCGCGAGACATAAGAGCGTGAAATCCCCAGAGACTGTGCAATTTCCCGTTGCGTTTGTGCCTTTATGCCGCCAAGTCCATAGCGCATCATAATGATTTGTCTCTCGCGAGGCGAGAGGAGCTTTTCGACGTAAACAAGCATTTTTTCGGTGGTAATCTTACGGTCGATCTCTTCGGCAATATCTTCATCACAGCATACTACGTCGATGTAAGTTAAGGGATTTCCATCGCGGTCAACGTCAATCGTTTCATTGATAGAAATCTCCGAAGCGAGCTTCTTTTGCGAACGGAAATACATCAAAATTTCGTTTTGAATGCATTTTGCGGCATAAGTTGCAAATTTCGCACCGAGATGTATATTAAATGAGTCAACTGCTTTTATGAGTCCAATTGTACCAATAGAAACGAGATCCTCTTGCGATTTTGCTCCCGAATAATATTTTCGAACGATGTGTGAGACAAGACGCAAATTGTGCAAGATCAGCTTTTGTCGTGCATCCTCATCGCCTGACTCCGCCGCAAGAAAGCAAGTGCGTTCTTCCTCGTCGGAGAGCGTGGGCGGAAAGGCTTGAGGAGTGTTAATGCCGAGGACGAGGTGCAAAATGCGCGTAATGCAAGAAAAAAGTGTTGTGAACATAGACTCACCTCCATTTTGTAGTCACACTAATATATGCACTGCTCGAATTTTTTTGCTTGTACGCCGCTTTTCTTGTTGACACAAGCGTGCTTGTGTGGTATACTGAATGCAGAAATCAGAAACGGAGACCTGTGACTATGAAACAACTTTTTGGCAATGCAGTAGTAGGACAAAGCGGAGGACCCACCGCAGCGATCAACGCAACACTTTCGGGTATTATTCGCGGCGCAAAGAAGAGTCCGTGCATCCAAACGCTTTACGGTATGCGGAACGGTGTTGAAGGACTCCTCAAGGAACAGCTGATTGACCTTAGTGCATACTTCGATAGCGAGGAAAAACTTTCGCTCTTGGAGCATACTCCTGCTGCCGCGCTCGGTTCTTGTCGCAAAAAGCTTCCAAAAATGGGCGAAAACGATGCGTTTTATGAGAATTTGATGTCGATTTTCCAAAAATACGATATCCGCTATTTCTTTTATATAGGTGGAAACGACTCAATGGATACCGTTGCAAAACTTTCGGAATACACCAAAGCCCATGACTATGAAATGGTGATTCTTGGCGTTCCCAAAACCATAGACAATGACCTTGTTGGTACTGATCACACCCCCGGCTTTGGTTCTGCCGCAAAGTATATCGCTGTCACAACGCAAGAGATTATTCGTGACTGTGCCGTATATCAAGTACCCGCCGTTACAATCATTGAAATTATGGGACGTGATGCAGGGTGGTTGACGGCTTCCTCGGCCATTGGACGTGTTGTCAATGGTATTGAACCCGACCTTGTTTATCTTCCTGAGCGTGCTTTTGATATGCAAGCATTCTTCTCGGATGTTCGCGCGGCGCTTGCAAAGCACCCCAACGTGGTGGTTGCGGTCTCCGAAGGTATTCGCTTTGCCGA
>SVQS01000040.1 GCA_015065205.1 Oscillospiraceae bacterium | reverse complement strand
AGTCAATTCTTATTTTGTCTTGAGGGAGTTCTCATAGGACTCGATCATCTTCTTAACCATCTGACCGCCTACGGAACCTGCTTGACGTGCAGTAATGTCGCCGTTGTAACCTTGCTTAAGGTTAACACCAACTTCGTTTGCAGCTTCCATCTTGAATCTCTCCAGGGCTTCCTTAGCCTCGGGAACAAGAGTCTTGTTGCTTGCCATGTTTTTCTCCTCTTCTGAACGGTTTTGAATTTTATGTACCGTTCATTCGGGAGAATGTGCAATACATAAAATCGTTTCCGCTCGTTTATCTATATCATTGAGTCGCTTTCTGCGCGGCTCTGTCATTATTGTTCACCGCAAAAGTCAAATTATGAATGGAAAAGTTTGCAGAAAATTTTGCGTTTTTCGCATATACAAAATATGCGCTGTTTCGCTTTTTTTTGAGTTGACAGAATGTACATTTTGGTGTATAATCATAAACAGAAAATTTGATATATTCGAAAAGTTGTTAAGGAGACCTTAAAATGAAGGCAAAAAAAATCTTGTTAATTTTAACAGGCGGAACGATTTGCTCGTTTACAACACCCAAAGGGGAGCAGGCACCTGACGTAGAGCGTGCCAAAACTCTGATCGTTCAAAAATTTAGGGAGAGCGATAGCGTATACCGTGGCGAGGACTGCACGCAGTTTGATATTGTTTCTCCTTTGGATATTTTGAGTGAAAATATGACGGTTCTTCATTGGAATACCCTGATCAGAGAAATGAAAACCTACGATTTTTCCGCCTATGACGGCGTTGTTATCCTTCACGGAACGGATACACTGGCATACACCGCCGCGATGCTTTCTGTTATTTTATCGGGGCTCTCTATTCCTGTTATTCTGGTTTCCAGTCAACTTGCATTGGCAAATTCTGAAGCCAACGGCCCTGCCAATTTCAAAGCCGCTGTCGAATTGATTGCAAATGGCATCCTGCCAAACGTATACGTTACATACCGTAACGAGGAAGGATACGGTCGTACTCTTACAAAAACGATGTATGTGCATTATGCCGCACATCTTTTGCAATGCGCCAACCGTTCCAATAATTTTTATAGCTGCGATATGACACCCATCAGCACCGAAAATGCTGTTTTTGCAGGCACACAAAGTCTTGGCACAAAGCCGCTTTTATTCGATTCCCGTTTTAATGGGCTTTTTGCCTGCGTTTTGAAAATAGACCCATACGTAGGGCTGGATTACAGCAAGCTTTCTCTTGTGGGAATTGATGCCATTATTCACGGAACGTATCATTCCAGCACCGTGGAAACCAATCCGAACATCAAGGATGTAGATTGCACGCACTATTCGATTATACACCTCAAAAAAATGTGCGATCAGCACACACCGCCCATCTCTCTTTTTATCGAGCCGTATGTAAAAACGACTTATGAAAGTACAGGAGAGGTTTTGCGCGCGGGAATCATGCCCATCAAAGACCTTACATCGGAAATGGCTTACGTCAAAACCTTGATTGGTTGCTCGTTGGGATATCGCGGCAAAGCACTTCAAGCGTATCTTGAGCGCAATGTTAACAACGAACATTTACCCGCGTTGATTGATTGATACCTGTTTTGAGGAGAAGATATGGATAGAAAAACACTCGCACGGCTTGAGGCACTCAATCAAATAAAACTGACCGATACGCAAAAAGAGGACGTCCTATCTTTTTTTGCAAAAAGGGAAGCGGAACTGACAACTCTTGATGAAATCGATACCGCCAAAACAGAGCCAATGGTGCACGTTATGCTAAGCACAATCGCGTTGCGGGAGGATGAAGAAAAAGTGTTATTTTCGCGCGAGGAGCTACAATTGCAAGCCCCCGTTACCGACGCAGGATACTTTTGCGTGCCTCGTGTGATAGAATGACAGGAGGGGCACAATGAACGAAAAAGAAACGAAAAATATGATCGTTGATGATATGCTCCTCACTGTCGATATGCCCACCACCGCCGGTTCCAAAATGCTTGCAGGATACCAAAGCCCGATTGCAGCAGATGCAATTTTGCGCGCCGAGGCGGCAGGATATACACTTCTTGGCAAAGCGGATGTGGGTGAGTTTGTCATCGACCTCTTGGGCGAAACCGCCACACGTGGTGCAAGAATGCGTGACGGTGTTCTTAAAAACGCAACTGTAGAAATGCTTTTGGCAGGAGAAGCCGTGGTGGCACTCTGCCTTGATGTAAACGGCTATCCCCGTCGCGCCGCCGCGCAGGAGGGACTCATCTGCCTCAAACCCACCTTTGGTGCTATTTCGCGCCAAGGGGTCGTTTCTGTGGCACCTTCCGGTGAGACGGTTGACATTCTTGCAAGAAATACCGAAGAGTGCCGCGAATTGTTCCATGCTGTTTCAAATTGCGATAGCGCAGAGCACGCCACCATTCACCGCGTGGCGGTTCTAACTTCCTTTCAAAAAGATGTTAACGATGATGTAAAGCAAGCCATCAGTACCGCTGTTTCTGCCCTTGAAAATAGCGAAATTTCAATCACGTATATTAAAAAAGACCTTGTTTCTGCAGCGAAAGCGGCTTGGAATATCATTCTTTGTGCCGAACTCTGCAAAAACACTGCGCGTTACGACGGTGTTCGATATGGTTATTGTGCGGAAAAATTTTCGGGGCTTGATGAGCTCTACACCAATAGCCGCACCGAGGGCTTTGGCGACCTTGTCAAGGCCGCTATTCTCTATGGTTCAGAGGTTCTTTCTGCCCGAAATTATCAAAATGTTTACGATAAAGCTCTTCGGGTACGCCGTGTAATTGCCGATGAATTTTCGAAACTGTTTGAAAAATTTGATGCTATTCTTTTGCCTGTATGTTCGCAAATGGAATACATAGAGGAGCAAATCGCGCACGATAAATATATCGCCTTTGAAGAGAACCGTTTCACCGCTCCCGCATCCCTTACAGGCCTTCCCGCGGTTGTGACAGGCGGTGTGCAACTCATTGGCAAAACCAACTCGGAGCACGCGCTCCTCAATCTTGCAAAAATTCTTGCAGGGGAGGGCGAGTGATATGAAATATGAAGCCGTTATTGGTCTCGAGGTTCACGTCGAGCTTGCAACCGATACTAAAATTTTTTGCTCTTGCTCGGCACATTCCTTTGGAGCCGAACCCAACACGCATATTTGTCCTGTCTGCTTGGGGATGCCGGGAACATTTCCCGTACTGAACAAAAAAGTAGTCGATTATGCCATCAAGGCGGGTATGATGCTCGGGTGTAATATCAACCGCATATCCACCTTTGACCGCAAGAGCTATTTTTATCCCGACCTGCCAAACGACTATCAAATCACACAATATTTCTCTCCTATTGCAACGGACGGTGTGGTCGAAATTGACACCGTGTGTGGCAAAAAACGCATCCGCATTCAGCAAATTCATATGGAAGAGGATGCCGGAAAACTCATACACGATATCAAAGAGGGGATGTCGCACATCGATTTTAACCGCGCCGGTGTGCCGCTTTTGGAAATCGTCAGCTCTCCCGATCTCTCAAGTGCCGACGAGGTTGAAGCTTACCTTGATCGTCTCAAAACACTTTTGCGCTATGCGCGCGTTGCCAAATGCGAAATGGCACACGGTACCATGCGTTGTGACGTTAATATTTCGGTGCATCCTGCGGGAAGTAACACACTTGGCGTGCGAACCGAAATCAAAAATATGAACTCTATCGAGGCCATCAAGCGTGCCATCGAATACGAGACCGCTCGGCACATCGATATTTTCGAAAACGCCACTGCAGAGCTTTGTCAGGAGACGCGCCGTTGGGATGAAGCGAGCGGCAAAACCGTTTCTATGCGTACGAAGGAGACCGCAGGTGACTATCGCTATGCGCCCGACCCGAATCTTGCTCCTCTTGTTATTGATGAAGAATGGATTCGAGAAATTCAATCCACGCTCCCCGAATTTCCCGAGGTCAAGCGCGAGAGATATATGCACGAATACGAGCTTTCTGCTTACGATGCCGAGCAACTCACCAAAAGCATTTCTCTTTGTGAGTGCTTTGAAGATGCTGTCTCTGTTTGCTATTCTCCAAAAGATGCCGCAAATTGGATGACGGGTGAGGTAATGAGCCTGCTCAACGCCAAGCAAAAAACGCACGATGAGCTTGCCATCAACGCCAAAAAGCTCGGTGAGCTTATTCTGCTTGTTATGGATGGAAAAGTCGGCAGAGCCAACGCAAAAATTATCTTGGATGCTATGTTTGAGGATGCCACCATCGACCCTGCTACATACGCAAAAGAGAACGGTTTTCTCATTTCCAACGATATCGAGAAAATCGGAGCGGTCGTCAAAGCGGTTGTCGATGCCGATGCAAAATCGGTTGCCGACTACAAGAGCGGCAAAGAGAAAGCTTTGATGTTCCTTTTTGGCAAATGTATGAAGGAATTGAAAGGGAATTGCAACCCACAACTGCTGCGCACTATTCTTTGTGATTATATCGCAAAAACTTAAAAAGACACAGGCTTCCAAAACTCTCACGCTGGCGTGGGAGTTTTTTTCTTTCTCGCTATTGCAATTTACCAAATGTGGGTGTATAATAGAGGTAAGGTTTTGATTTTTTGATGGAAAGGAGTGACAAAAATGCTTTTCAATCACAAAAACAAAGCGGTTACCGCTCAACCCTTTACATACAACGGAGACTTTGACGTCTTTACCTACCGCATCCCCTGTCTTTTAACACTGAACGACGGCGACGTGATGGCCGTGACTGACCTGCGCGTCAACATTTTGGATTCTCCCAACAACATCGAAATCGGTGTTCGCGTACTTGATAGCAAAACGGGCGAGTGGGGAGCTTCCGTCGTTGCGCATCAATTCAACGATTACGACCAACAGTTTGGAACGAACACTTATAACCCCGCTAAAGATTCAGCATCCTTTATTGATGCAGCAATCACGCAAACAGCCGACGGTAGAATCTTTATGCTAGTGGATGCTATGCCCGCAAATGCAGGTGGCGGTATTGGTGGCAAAGATTTCAACGGCACTGTCAAGAACGGTGACACCGTCTACTATGCTCTGACGATGGGCGACAACACGCTCGCCACGGGCTACGACTATTATATGTACCCCAATCCCAACTCCACCGCAGAGCACGACAAATACATTGTTAAGCGCGTCAGCGACAGCTCCGATACCGCTTACACCCTTGATGCACATTTCAATGTCTACCAAAACGGTGTAGCGCTTACTGTCAAGCAAAAACCAAAGCTCGAGATCGACGTTCCTATGAACATCTTTTATTCGGCATCTGTACTCAAATTGCATAGAACCTCTTATTTCTATCTCAGTTACAGTGATGACAAGGGCAAGACTTGGTCAGATCCGATGCTCATCGGCAGCGAATACCGCAAGATAGGGGAGACCGTATTCAACAAAGCCCCCGGCGTTGGTTTGGTGATTCAAAAGGGAGAGTATGCAGGACGCATCCTGTTCCCGCTCTATCGAGGCGGTGATTTTTCAAATTCCATCAGCGTTTCCTGCCTGTATAGCGACGATAACGGAAGCATTTGGCAAATGGGCGAAACAATCCCGATTGGCACATTTCCCAATGCCACCGAGGCACAGCTTGTTGAGCTTCCTGACGGAACGCTTCGCATCTATTCTCGCGGTCAAGGCGACTATATTCTGTATGCCGACAGCACAGACGGCGGCATGACCTTTGGTGAAATGCGCGAGGACACAGCTTTGCCGTATTGCCGCGATTGTATGGTCTCTGTTTTGGCACTTCCATGGAAGATCGACGGCAAGGATGCCATCGCCATTTCCTACCCCGAGGGCAATAAGCCGGGCGGCAAGCGTGCTAACGGCGTTATCAAGATCGGCCTTTTGGATAAGACAGATAGCGGATACGAGGTCGAATGGAAATATTCCTATTCCATTGGTGGTAGCTATTCTTATAGTTGTCTTGCCACAAACGGGCAACGCATCGCCGTGCTCTATGAACGCGATGCGGCGGTGCACACCAACGAACTGGTGTATTTGGAACTTCCGCTCGAAGCATTTGGCATTATTGACGTAAATTGAATTTTACAAGAGAGGAAACAACTATGAAAAAATTGAGCTTTTTGTTAGCAGTCATTCTCCTGCTGTCTGCTTGCTTTATGACGGCGTGCAAAAAAGACGATGAAACCGAGGAGAATCCCACCGAAACAACAACTGCTCCAGAACAAAACAATCCGGTTGTGCACGCAAGCATTTCGACAGAGCAGTTGGCGAATTATACAATTATTTCTGCCAAATCCACCTCTTCCGATGTGGATAAAGCGGCTGAGCAGCTGCGCTTAAGAATGCAAGATGTCTTTGAGGTGTTGATGGATTCGAAGACAGGAAACGCGTATAACAAAACGCAATATGAAATTCTCATCGGCAATACCGACCGCGAAGAGACCGCTACTTTTGTTGCCGATATGAAGTGGGATGATTACGGCTATGGCATCGTAGGTGACAAGCTTGTAATTGCAGGCAAAAACGAGGATGGAACTTTCAAAGCTTTGCGCGCTTTCCTCGACTATGTAAGCAAACACGAGGGCGGTGATATCTTCTTTAGCAATGCCAACTGTTTTGTTGCATCCAAACAGTACCCTTTTGACAATATTTCCATCAATTCGATGTCTGCCGATAAGCTTTCCATTGTTTGCAACACCCAAGGCTTTGGCGGTATGGCAGAAAGCATTCGCGGTGCTATTATCAAAGCTTGCGGAATTGCAGTTCCAATCATTACCGATGCAGATGTCAAAGAAGGAAATCAGTTGATTGTTATCGGCGAGTCTGAACATATTTCGCAAGAACTTCTTACCGCTTGGAACAGTGCCAACGTATCAGGAAGTGATTACTATTTCGGCACTGATGCAAATACACTTTGGATCAACGCAAACACCGCGGCGGGCTTTTGGAATGCGACTGCCAAGATTACCCAAAAGACCTCGGGCAAGGACGCTGATAACGTTGTTCTTTCAAACGGTGTTTACGATGGCGAGGATGCAATCGCTGTAATGAGCTTTAACCTTAAGGCCGAGGATAGTCAGGTGGCTTACAACGCTCGTATCGATGATATTGTAAATACCATCCTCAAATACCGTCCCGCTGTAATTGGTGTGCAAGAGGCAACCGATATGTGGATAGGTCTTTTGGAAAAACGCCTTGAAGGCATCTACACCATCAAAGGAGACGGCAGAAGTGCCACCAAAGGCGACGAGCACAGTGCGATCCTTTATCTCACCGAAGAATTTAACCTGATCAAAACCGAAACAAAATGGCTCTCCGAAACACCAGACGTACCCGGATCTCAACATTCTACGGCAATCTCCACGTATCCTCGCATTATGACATACGCAGTACTTGAGCGCAAGAGCGATGGAAAACAGTTTATACACGTCAACACGCACCTTGATTATGGCTCAAGCGATGCGGAAGAGCAGGTAAAAGTCAACCAAATGCAGGTTATCTTTGATGAGATTGCAAAGCTGAATCTTGATGTTCCCGCCATTATCACAGGTGACTTCAATGCAACTGTTGGTTCTCCCGTATATGATAAGGTAATTGAACAGGGGTATTCCGAGGCTGCATCGCATATTCCTGCGCCGGATCGCGAGCCGACCTATCACGCTTTGATGGGGACTACTGGCGAGCCCAGCCACATCGATTTTATTTTTTCAAAAGGCTTGGCAAATGATAATCTGTATCGCATTTGCACCGAGCGACAAGACAACGAAAACGTATCCGATCACTATCCCATCCTGGCTATTTTGTCCTTCCAAACCGAAGATTAAAAAAAGGAGTGTGTAAAGATGGAAGATAATAAGACCACTATTGAAGCAGAAAACACAACAGAAGCCAACGCTGCAGCAGAAGGCACAACAGAAGCCAACGCTATTGCTGAAACGAAAATCGCGACCAAAGTGAAAAAATTTAGTTGGAAAAAGCATTGGAAGATTTTTGCGATCGCCTTTTTGGCATTGGCGATTGTTGCGGCAGCCGTTGTTTGGATCATTCTCGCAAACAACGATTCCGAACCCGAAGATAGTTACGCAGAAATTTTAATGGAAAATCTTTCAAACTACAACCTAATTTGTGCTTCGGGTATATCAAGCGGAACGTTAACACAGTATTGGCAGCTCCAATCACAAATTGAAAAGTTGTGTGGAGTGAAGCCTGTTGCCGAGACCGATTACATAGACGCAACAGCATTTGAGATTTTGGTGGGGAATACCAACCGCGAAGAAAGTCAAACTTTTCTTTCCAATCTGCTCTGGAATGACTACGGTTATGCCATTGTTGGCAACAAAATCGTTATTGCAGGGCACACAGATGAAGGCACGACAAATGCAATGAAGCATTTTTTGGAGCACATCAAGAACGGTGACCACACAACCGTTTTCTTTAGCAACAAAAATCAGTATCTCTTCCGTTATCCGTATATTTCTGATACCTTTATGCTCAACGGTATTGATGTTTCTCGTGCAAAAATTGTTGTTAATGAGGAGAAGGGAAGCGATATGCAAATTGCGCAATCCCTTTCCGATAAATCCTTGGAGCTTTGCGGTCGTCGCCCCGAAATCGTTACCGATTTTGAAGTAAAAGCAGGAGATGCTCTGATCATCATTGGCATGTCCTCACTTGTTCCCGACAAAATGCAGGCAGAGTGGGATGCTGCGCAAGAAAGCACAGAAGGGCAGTTTTCCTACTACATCAATAATGTTGATAACGTGGTTTGGATCAACACGGCAGTGCTTGAGGGCTATCGCGCTATCAACCGCGACATTCTGCCGCAGATTCAAGCAAATGAGACAGCAAGCATTACACTCGCAACAGGCCTTGTAAAAGTGCCCCAGCTGTTCTCGGTGATGAGCTTTAATGTCTATGTTGTCGATCACAGCTCCGCACGCACCACGCGTGTAATAGATACCATACTTGAAAACATCCCCTCGGTGTTCGGCGTGCAAGAAGCGGATATGCAGTGGATGACAGCCCTGAAAGATGGATTGGGAGATGTCTATACCGCCGTTGGTGTTGGCCGTGATGGAATCGATAAGGGCGAGCATAGCGCAATCTTCTACCGCACCGATATGTTCAATTTGGTTGATAGCGGAACAAAGTGGCTTTCCAATACACCCGATGTAATGGCGTCTAAATTTCCAGAGGCAAACTTTCCGCGTATTATGACCTATGCCGTCCTAGAACGCAAAACCGACGGCACGCGTTTCCTTTACGTCAATACACACCTTGACCACGATGGTAAAAACAGCATCGAGGTGGGAGAGCAGGTAAGACAAAGACAGATAGAGGTTTTGATCGCCGAAATTCAAAAACTCGGTGATTATCCCACCATTGTTACGGGAGATTTCAACGTTACCGATGCTTCATCGGCTTACATGACTATGATCGGTGCAGGCTTCTTGGATTCTGCTAAGGTTGCAAAAGAGGGTGAAATGAAGCCTACTTACAACGGCATGGATAACAACTACGCAGGCGCGATCATCGACTACATTTTTGTTTCTCCCGAGCTTGCCGATGTGGTTAACGAATACACCGTTTGCCCCGCAAAGAGAAACGGAGGGTGGGTTTCCGACCACAACGCAATCATTGCGTCCATCACTTTGCCGACTACCGAACCCCAAGAATAATAACAAATCCTGCGCGCTCCCAAAAGCAGAAGGGAGCGCGCATTTTGTCTCTTTTTAGTCATATATAAAAATAAATCACCTATTTTGTCATTTTTTGTTCAATTTTGCACTTGCCGTGCGGCAAAAAATGTGATATACTGTTGCCAAAGATAGTTTGGAGGTTTCCCAAAATGAAAATGAAAGAACTACTCAAAAAATACGCAAAGCGGTATTTTATCGATGCAATGAGTGCTATGGCACTCGGCTTGTTTGCTTCTCTTTTGATTGGAACCATCTTCAACGCGATTGGAATGATTCCGGGGCTCTCAGTTATGTCCACCATCGGCAAGGGGGCACAGGCGGTTGCAGGCGCGGCTATGGCGGTTGCTATTGCAGTTTCCCTCAAAGCCGATCCGCTCGTCGTTTACACTTGTGCGGCAGTTGGACATCTCGCAAACGCGAGCGGTGGGGCAGGCGGACCCTTGGCAGTCCTCTTCATCGCCATTATCGCCGCCGAGGTAGGACAGCTTGTCTCCAAAAAGACAAAGGTTGACATTCTTGTTACTCCCTTTGTTACGCTTCTCGTGGGCGGACTTCTCAGCGTGTTCTGCGCACCTTACATCGGACAGATCGTTGGATACATCAGCAACTTTATCGGCTGGGCAACCACACAACAGCCTTTCCTTATGGGCATTATCGTTTCTGTTGTTGTCGGTGTGGCTCTTACACTTCCCATTAGCTCCGCAGCCATCTGTGCGGCTATTTATCTGACGGGTATGCCTGCATTTAACGCCGCAGGCGAGCTGATTACACGCGACTACGCAGGTCTCGCTCTCGCGGGCGGTGCCGCCGTTGCAGGATGTTGCGCACAAATGGTCGGCTTTGCCGTTATGAGCTTTAAAGAAAACAAATGGGGCGGCCTCGTTTCCCAAGGACTGGGAACAAGTATGCTCCAGATGCCCAACATCATCAAGAATCCTCGCATTTGGATTCCCGCAACGCTCACAAGTGCCATCACAGGACCTCTTGCCACCTGCGTTTTTGGAATGAGAATGTACGGCGCGGCAATCAACTCGGGTATGGGAACCTGCGGGCTTCTTGGCCCCATCGGTATTATTCTCGGTTGGTTTGGCGGCAATTATCCCGATACCGTCACCGCTCTCGATTGGATCGGTCTCGCCCTTATCTGCTTCATTCTACCCGCAACCCTGACACTCCTCTTTAGCGAAATTCTTTATAAGATTAAGTGGATCAAAGATGGAGATTTAAAACTGTAAAATGAATACCAAAACAAGGATGGACGACCGTTTGGCGTTCATCTTCATAAAATTTACATTTACAACATTGACACCAAACCACACCTTTTGTATAATAATGCCATAGAAAATCTATCCGCATATACATAAAAACTGTAATTACGAATAAGGAGCAGGAACGGTATGGGATATACAATCGAAGCAGGCAAGCTGACCCTGACAAATGGATTGTTTGTTAGAACAATGGAGCTTCCAACAGTAAAGGGAAAATATCTGTTAAAAGAATATCGTCCAACGGAAGGAGAATTTCTTTTCTTTGACCCTGATAGCGATGAATTTGCCTTTGAACTTGGCGGCGTGCTTTATACCGGAGCTACCGGCTGGAAGCTTTTGGATGTAACAGAAACTCAAAATTTGGATGCCGGAGAAGGCGTTACAGTTTCTCTGGAAGCATTGGATCAAAAAGTAAAAGTGTGCCTTACATACGTTTGGTATGGGCAGCTTCCTTTTGTGCACAAAAATCTTACCGTGCAAAACTGCACAGACGCCGAACTGTGTTTGGAATCGGTAGACGTAGAAAAATTCGCCATAACGGGATTTTGGGCTCCCACCTACAGTTGGATATACAGCGATTACGGAAGAAAGAAATCCATTGGTCCCTATTTGGGAAATCTGCAGGATAGTCTTATCATTGTTCATCATCCCGATTGGGAAGCCGGTATTGTATTGGGAAATGAAGCTCCCGGTGTCCTAAAAGGTGCATCCGTATGGTCACGGAGCAGAGAGATCACCTTAGGACTTACGCATAAGGATGAGGATTTTCCGTTCAGAAAGCATTTGGCAGGTGGCGAAGTCTTTGTTGCATCAGATGTCTTTACCGGAGTATACAACCATCAAAAGGATACTCATATCGTTATGAATCAAATGGTTCAGGACTACGTGCGAAAATATATGGGTATCCGACTCACTCAAATTGAGGAGCGACCGGTATTTGTCTACAACACTTGGCAGCCTTTTGAATACAACATTTCAGAACAGTTGATAAAAGAGACTGCCGAAGCTGCGGCACAGGCGGGCATCAAGGAATATGTCATCGACGACGGATGGCAAGATTGTTATGGAGACTGGGGGATCGATTATAAAAAGTTCCCCAATGGACTCAGACCCGTTGTAGAGCATATCAAATCCTTAGGAATGAAAGCGGGTGTGTGGGCCAGCATCGGAACTGCATCTCCCCAAAGCAAGGTGTATAAGGAGCACCCCGAATGGTTCTTGAAAAACAAGGATGGCGAAGATTTCTCTTTGCTCGGCGGTGGAAACAGCAAACGTACCGCTTGTTTTTCTACCGGTTGGTCGGATTATATTACGAGTGTGCTGGAACGATTGGTGGATGAGTACGGTTTTGACTACCTGAAGTTGGATTTCTCCGTTGTTTCAAGCCCGTACCGCTATAACAAAGAAGAAGCAGGATGTTATTCCTGCGATCATTCCGCCCATCGGGATCGGGAAGAATCCATGTGGGTAAATTATAACAAAATGTGGGAAGTCTTTGACAAGCTTCACAAGGGCAGACCAAATCTGTTTATTGACTGCACATTTGAAACCATGGGGGGCTTACAGCTTGTAGATTATGCAATGCTTAAGCACGCGGAAGGAAATTGGCTTTCAAATTTCTTCGGTAACATGGGCGAAAAAACAGACCTGCGAATCAGACAAATGGCATGGTGGCGTTCTCCTGCAATGCCCGCTACCTCTTTGGTAATAGGAAATGCCCACATTCAGGATAT
>SVQS01000039.1 GCA_015065205.1 Oscillospiraceae bacterium | reverse complement strand
GATTTTCATTTTCAAATGTATTCCACCTCCACATCGGGTGACGTGCAAAACAATTTGATTATTTCTCTTGCCATTTGTGCAACCGTGTTCTCTGCCATTGTAGTAGCAAAAGCAGTAGGAACACTCCTGCCTTTGGGAGCAAAGAAGATTGGTCTTGACCCCGCTGTTATGGCGAGTCCCTTTATTACAACCATTGTTGATACCGTAACGCTGATGATCTACTTTACCATTGCATCGGCGTTGTTGGGAATATAAAAATATAAATATAGAAGAAGCAGAAGTTTGTTCAACTTCTGCTTCTTCTATTGACCGTAAGGTTTTCATATACACTTTGCACTTCCCGACTCATCTTTTCTGCTGTAAAGTGCGAGAGATAGCGTTCATAGGCACATTTTTGCATCTTTTTTTCAAGTTCTTCATCCTCGGCAATTTGTAAAATTGCATTGGCGAGGGCTTCGGCATCTCCTACGGGGAAAAGAATTCCCGCGTTACTCTCTCCTATCATTGCAATATTACCACCGTAGTCGCTTGCAACTGTGGGAAGCCCTACACTCATTCCCTCGGAAATGGCGAGACACGAGGTTTCCGTTCCGCAAGAACAATTGACATTAACGCGCAAAATACGATAAACGGGTGCCATATCCAAAACAAAACCCGTAAAGGTCACACAATCCTCAAGGGCAAGTGCTGCGGTCATTTGCTCCAGGTAGGAACGTCTGCTTCCCTCTCCGATCATTAGAAACCGAAATGAAATATCCGGTCGTAGTTGCCGCAAAATGGCGGCGGCAGAAAGAAAAGTGTTATGTCCTTTACATTCCTCAAGGCGCGCGCAAATACCGACGGTAAAGTCCTCTTTTTGGATTCCAAATGCTCTTCGGGTTTCATTGAGAGTCGCTTCATCGACCTCGCGAACAGGGAGCGAGCCATTGATAATGATGCTTATTTTATTCTCGGGAATTCCCAACTGAAGCAGATTTTCCGCGGCGGCATCGGCAGTAGCAATCACGTGGTCGGAAAGCATCCGATTGCAAACGCCTGCTACACGACATGCCAAAGGCTTGGCAAGCAAACCGGTAGGTGGATAATAACAATGTCTTGTGTGTAAAACCGGAACACCGCACAGCCTTGCCGCAACACGTGCCGAGATTGCGGCATTGGTGTGCACAAGGTCGGCTTTTCCTTTTTTGATAATACGGGAAAGCTCCCAAACAGAATTCGGGGAAACTCGCTCACAGGATTCGCTCAAATAAAGAACGGGAACGCCTATGCGGATCAGCCGCGGTGCGAGCTTGGAGCCGCACGGAAGTGCAACCGTACTCTCCACCTTGTCACGTTCAAAGCAGGTCAAAAGATTGCAGAGCAGTACCCCTGCTCCCCCAATATTGCTATCACTGATAACGTGCAAAACCTTCATATTGTTTTTTTCCTTTATTTTTCAAAATATTATCATTATTATTTTGCATTTTCGACACTTTTATGGCAGAATAATAACATTATTGCGCTATCAATTTTTGGCAATCGACTTTACTGCGAAAGGAATATTTATAAATGAACAAACGCGGAAATTTTTCCGGTAATCTTGGCTTTATTCTCGCCACCGCCGGCTCCGCCATCGGCCTTGGAAATCTTTGGAGATTTCCCTATCTTGCCGCAAAAAACGGTGGTGGTCTTTTTCTGATTATCTATATCATTCTTGTTTTGACCTTTGGCTATACACTCATGACAGCAGAGGTCGCCATTGGTCGTAAAACCGGTGTCGGCCCCTTGCAGGCGTATGGGAAAACGGATCGTCGTTTTGGTTTTCTTGGTTGGATTGCAACCGTCGTATCGATTATCATACTTTCTTACTATTGTGTGATTGGCGGTTGGATTGTAAATTACGGCGCGACTTATATGAACGGTGGTGCGAGCAAAATCTACGAGACGGGCGTCAAAGATTTTTACAGCAGTTTTATTACAAATCCTATCGCTCCCATCATCTGTCTATTTGTGTTTATGGGGCTTTCTGCTCTCATTGTTTTATTAGGCGTTGAAAAAGGCATTGAAAAAGCCTCTAAAGTGATGATGCCTATCCTTTTTGTACTCATCGTTGGCATCGCAATCTATTCGCTTACACTCTCACACTACGACATAAAAGCCGATACAACGCGCACCGCATGGGAAGGATTGAAAATTTATCTCATTCCCAACTTTGAGGGCTTGACGGTTGGCAAATTCTTCTCCATTTTGTTAGATGCAACGGGTCAGATGTTTTACTCTCTGAGTGTAGCAATGGGAATTATGATCACCTACGGCTCTTATGCAAAAAAGGAGAGCGATCTTGTTTCTTCTATCAATCAAATTGAGTTTTTTGACACGGGGGTCGCTGTTTTGTCAGGTATGATCATCATTCCCACCGTTTTCGTCTTTCAAGGTACCGAGGGCTTGGCAAAATCAGGCCCCAACTTACTGTTTGTCTCTCTCCCTCAGGTATTTGAACAAATGGGCATCATCGGTCACACCGTAGGCGCTCTTTTCTTCCTTTTGGTCTTTTTTGCAGCACTTACCTCTACCATCGCTTTGATGGAAGCGGTAACCGTAAGCATCATCGACCGTTTTCACCTTGCACGCCCTCTTGCTACGTCTCTTTGTTTTGTGATTTCTCTTGTTATCGGTGTTATCGTTTGTATGGGATATAATTTACTGTATTGCGAGATTCCCTTATTAAACGGAACTACCGGGCAGATACTTGATCTGCTCGATTACCTGACCAACAACCTCATGCTCCCCGCTGTGGCATTCTTGACTTGTATTTTAGTTGGGTGGGTATGCCGGCCGCACTACGTTCTTGATGAAATCAAAATTGGACACAAGAGTGAAGTCATTCACCGCGAAAAGCTGTTTGTGGTGATGATCAAATTCGTCGCTCCCGCACAGCTCCTTGTCATTCTGTTGCAAGCTTTTAACGTATTCTCTTTCCTTGGATGAAGAACAATAGAGCCACCCGTTTGGGTGGCTCTATTGTTCTTTATCGTTTTTCTTGTTGCTCGCTCTTTTTTGCGGTGGAGCATCCGTGGCAGGCGGAACAGTTTCCTGTGCAGGTGGCACTATCAGAACATCCGATGCACTTTATACCATTCTTTTTGGCCTTGATGATATAAGCGGCGGCACTGCCTACGATCAGTGCAATGACCGCTATTACGATAATATCGATAGGTCCCATCGTATCACCTCTTTACAAGTGCTTTCTCTTTGGCACTCAGTGCGCGCTCGGACTTGAGCTCACGGTTCCTTTTGGCAATTAGGAAGATGAGAACACCCACGAAGAGTGCAACGATCTCCCAACCAAGAACAGGCATCCAAACAGGTCCGAGGTCGCCGCCTGTGAGGAGCGTACCAAAGAAATACACGAAAAATGCAACCGAGTAACCAACACCGAATTGTAAGCCGATGCCCGCCCACAGCCATTTTTTGCTCGCCAGCTCGGCATTCATAGCACCAATCGCCGCAAAGCAAGGGGGTGTAAAGAGATTGAGCATCAGATATGCGAGCGCCGCAACCTTGCTGATGGCAAAAATGGAAGCAACCTCAGTTCCCGCCCCCTCCATCATAGAGAGATCCTCGGTGTTGATGAAATTTTCAAGCCCTACAAAGCATACAGCAAGCGTGCCCACGACATTTTCCTTTGCGATAAATCCCGCGATGGTCGCGGCCGCCATTTGCCACATCATAGCACCGATAATGGGTGCAAAAAGATATGCAAAAGGCATAGAAACAGTGGCAAGGATGGATTCGCTTGCATCCGGGGCGGGTTGAAGTGACCAGTTGAAGGTCTGCATCAGCTGCACGACAAAGTTACACACCAAAATGATAGTTCCTGCCTTAACGATGTACGACCAACCGCGTTGCAACATAGAGATAGCTGCCTTGGAAAAGCTTGGAGCTTTGTACTCGGGAAGCTCCATAATAAAATAGGATTTCTTTTTGCGGTTTCCCGTAATCAGATTGACAAGCATGGCAGAGAGAAGAATGATGGCAATAGCGGCAAAATACATTGTCGTTCCCACCCACGCGGCATCCTCAAAGAATGCGCCTGCAAAGAGCGAAATAACAGGAAGCTTTGCACCGCACGGCATAAAAGGAGCAAGCATTGCGGTAGCGCGTCTTTCACGCTCGTTGCGAATGGTACGGCAAGCCATAACACCTGGGATAGCGCATCCCGTACCGATAATGAACGGAATAACAGATTTGCCGGAAAGACCAACCTTTTTGAAGATGGGATCAAGTACAACGGTTGCACGTGCCATATATCCGCAATCCTCAAGGAGTGCTATAAGGAAGTACATAACCATAACGAGAGGCAAAAATCCAACGACCGCACCAACGCCGCCGATGATACCGTCAACGACAATGGAGAAAAGAACAGGATTTGCCCCCCCCATAAGTCCTGCTACCCACTCGCCAAACATTTCAATGAGAGTTACAAGACCGGGAATGGCAAATTCATTCTCTGCTCCCTCGTTGAAAACAAGCCCTTCGGCAATCCATGCACCCAGCCAAGCCTGCGAAATTTGGAACACCAAAAACATAATGGCCGCAAAGATCGGAATACCCAACCATTTGTTGGTCAAAAAGCCGTCGATCTTATCCTGAATACCCGTCTCGCGTGTGAGCACCGTACGCGTCTCAACTACTTTGACGATATCATTGACAAAAGCGAAGCGACGACGGTCGTCGGCCTCTACAGACTTTTTATCTTTCAAGTTTACGTATCCTTGCAAATATGGTGCTTTTTGCTCCTTACCAATGACCGAAATTGCCGCTTTGACGATCTCCTTCATTCCTTTTTTGGAAATAGAAGCGGTCTCAACAACAGGACAGCCGAGTCGTGCCGAAAGCACGGCTGTGTCGATTTCAGTCTCTCTCTTTTCGTTGATATCGGATTTATTCAAAGCGACCACAACGGGAATGCCCAATTCAAGTAGCTGTGTTGTAAAAAACAGACTGCGGCTCAAATTAGTAGCATCGACAATATTGATGATAACGTCAGGACGTTCATTTTTAACGTATGCGCTGGTGATGCTCTCCTCCGAGGTAAAGGGAGACATCGAATACGCGCCGGGAAGGTCAACAGCGATCAGATCTCCCGCGCCGCCCGTGTAAGACTTTTTAATGGCACGCTCTTTTTTGTCAACGGTAACGCCCGCCCAGTTGCCAACCTTTTCGCTCGAGCCGGTCAGTACGTTATACATTGTAGTCTTACCGCTGTTGGGGTTTCCTGCCAAAGCAATTCTCATAAGCCCTCGCATCTCCTTTCACGTTACGGTTAGCATTGACTAACCGATGGTTAAAAAAATAATAAAATTCTTTTTTGCGTCAATCCTGCAGTTGGATAGCTGCCGCAAGCTGGTTATCGATGCTATATCGGCCATCCTTGATAGAAACAATACAACCGCCTCTGCGACGGGAAATAACGGTAATCGGCTCGCCGCTATAACAACCAAGCGAAAACAGGAAAGCATCCAATTCTGCATCATCGGTCTCGATTGCTTTGATGATATATTCTTTTCCTACTTGGGATAAAAGTAAGTTCATGGCAGTCTCCTTTTGAGGTTTGAGTTAGCCTATGCTAACCGTAGATATTATACTCCCATTTGGGGCATTTGTCAAGTCTTTTTTGGAAATATTTTTCATTTTTTTCAATCTTTTTACCGGATGCAAAGCGCACCAAAGTGAGGGGGATATCATATCCTGTAGAATGAGGTGATATTATGGAAAATGTTGTCGTACTTGCACTTTTGGCAACGCTTGGGACATGGGCACTGACCGCCTTGGGAGCGGCAACTGTGTTTTGTTTTCGTAATCCAAATCCCAAAACAATGAATGTAATGCTCGGCTTTGCCTCGGGTGTGATGATTGCCGCGAGCTTTTGGTCGCTTTTGCAGCCCGCTATTGAGCGTGCCGAAAATACACTCTCAATTCCCGCTTGGTTGGTGGTCTCGTTAGGCTTTTTGGCAGGGGCTTTTTTTATGTGGCTTTCCGATAAAATTGTAACACGCGCGCGACGCCAAAGCGTGTGCCCAAACGAAAAACGCACAAATCGCATTCTTATGCTGGTGCTGTCTATCACGCTCCACAATATTCCCGAAGGACTCGCGGTTGGCGTAGCATTTGGAGCTTTGCACGCAGGCGGTTATACAACCGAGGCATTAATGGGAGCTGTGACCATTGCGCTCGGTATTGGATTGCAAAATTTCCCCGAGGGCGCGGCGGTTTCCCTGCCCTTACGGCGCGAGGGATACTCGGCGCGAAGAAGTTTTTTCCTCGGTCAAGCATCGGGAATGGTCGAGCCGCTTGCCGGTGTATTGGGTGCGGCAATGGTGGTGCACATCACCGCCATTCTCCCCTTTGCTCTCGCGTTTGCCGCCGGCACAATGATTCTTGTAGCAGTGCACGAGCTCATTCCCGAGTGTCAACAAAATCAGGATGCCAATCCCTACTTTGCCACAATGGGAATTGTTTGCGGTTTTGCTTTGATGATGGTTTTGGACGTGGCGTTGGGATAGTTTTTAAGAAATGCAGGGGGAACTTTTTGAAAAAAGTTCCCCCTGCACCCCTTCAAAAACTTTTCCTACAAGGATATTAGAAAAAAATTTCAAAAACATCTTGCTTACCATTCAAAAATACTGTATAATAAACGAGAAGAGTTAAAAAAGGAGAACTTCAATGAGTCGATTGGATGACGTCATGCGTGACAACGATATTGTTGTCAGCATTTTAAGTGAATACATCAATAACCATCCGCGCTTTATCGATGCCACAATGGTGGAAGACCTTGCGCGTGAATGCCACGTTTCAAATCACGAGGCTTTTTGTACGCTTCTTTCTGCCGCTTGCGGTCTTGATACGGTAGATAATCCTGCGCATCGCGCATTGGAACGTCAATATCTGATTCCTGCTTTGAAGAAGCTTGACCCATCGGTTTATGAAAACGATGCGTATGCAAAAACCGTTCATTTTGCAAACATAACACACGGCAAATGGGAGCTTTGCCAACACTCCTACGCCCCTTATCAGCCTTTTGTAAGAACACATCCCGTGGTAACAAAAGACCTTTGCGAAATTCCGCAGCTCGGGTATTTTGACGTTGAGTTCCCTTTTCCTGCCATTCTTGAGGATGGCATTGAGTGGATGACCATTACCCCCAACGAGGTGGAAACGATGCGCGAGCCGATTGAAAAGTGTCGCGGTCGCGTGCTCACGCTCGGGCTCGGGCTTGGTTATTTTGCTTTTCACGCATCCGAAAAGTCGAACGTTGAGCGTGTTGTGGTTGTGGAACGCTCGCGCGATGTAATTGAGATTTTCAAAACCTATCTTTTGCCGCAGTTCCCAAACGGCGACAAAATTGAAATTATAGAAGCTGATGCATTCCAATATATGCAAGAAAAAATGCCGCGCGGCAAGTTTGATTACGTGTTTGCCGACCTGTGGCACGATGCCTCGGACGGTTTAGAGATGTACCATAAGCTCAAAAAGTATGAGGTTCTCTCGACACGCACGCAGTTTGATTATTGGATAGAGCCCTCTTTACTCTCCCTCCTGCGCCACATCGTTTATCGGCGTATAACCGATGAAAAGGAACCCCTCAATTTGGCTGGGCTTGCACCTGAAACGATACTCACAGATGCATTTTTGAAAACATTACAATAAAAAACACACGGAGATACGCAATTTTGCGCATCTCCGTGTCTTCTTTATTTCCATTTATTATTTTTTGGATGTGAGCGTACGGCTGTGCTTATCCATTAAGGTTTGGATACGCTTAACAGGATTGAGCAATGTGCTGATGGTTGCATCGTTGTTCAGGGTATCAATAAGGTATGCTACGTATTTGCACATATTCACCTCTGTGTACCACCCCTTTTCTGCCAGCTCGGAGCGGCGATAGATCAGATTGGTGGTAAAGATGCGGTCGAATACGCCCTCTTTTGCGGCTTGATCGAATTTTTCAAAGCCCTCAGTGAAGAGTCCAAAGGTTGCAAAGCAGAATACGCGGTTTGCGCCCTTTTCCTTGAGTTGGCGGCAAACGTCGATCATCGATTCACCCGAGGCGATCATATCGTCAACTACAACAGCATCCTTGCCGTGCAGGTCGCGACCAAGGTACTCGTGCGCCTCAATGGGGTTGCGGCCATTAACAACAACCGAGTAGTTTCTTCTCTTGTAGAACATACCGATATCAAGACCGAGAACCGAGCTATAATACATACAACGGGACATTGCCCCCTCGTCGGGAGAGATGATAACCAAGTTATCCTTGTCGATTTTTACATCGGGAACGGCGCGGACAAGTGCCTTGATCATTTGATATGCAGGACGGACATTATCAAAACCGGAAAGCGGAATTGCATTGTTAATACGGGAGTCGTGCGCATCAAAAGTAAGAATGTTGGAGACACCCATTCCCACGAGTTCTTGCAGCATCAGCGCACAGTCGAGAGACTCGCGACCACTTCTCTTGTGCTGTCTGCCCTCATAGAGCATCGGCATAATGACGGTCAGTCTTCTTGCTTTGCCCTCGATTGCGGCAATAATGCGCTTGAGGTCGGCATAGTGGTCATCGGGACTCATCGGAACGGTCATGCCGTACATTTTGTAGGTAACGCCATAGTTGAAGGTATCGCAGATGATGTAAACATCCTTTCCGCGCATCGACTCGTGCAGCATTCCCTTCGCCTCACCCGATCCAAAGCGTGGGCAGTCTGCTTGAACGAGGAATGTCTTGTCGTTGTCGCCGTGTCTGCGCCAATCGCGAAGATAATAGTCTACCTGATCGGCAAACGCTTCACAGCCCTTCATTCCGATTACACAAAGCTCTCCAAATTGATTGTCCTTCATAGTAAGCCTCCGTTGTTTTTTATTTTTTACATATATTCCCCAATTCACGGCTCTCGCCGCGCTGACAGGTAATTTTTCGTCAGTTTAGAGCACAAAAGGTTTGATATGCAGCATCCCAAGCAGGCGTGTTTTCGGGAATGTAATGCTTGCAATCGAAGGATGCGGCAACGATTGCACGGGCATCCAAGAGGTTCTTGGCCTCCCCTGCTGCCATCAGCTGCACCAAAAGGTTACCGATAGCGGTTGCCTCCTCGGGACCTGCGCATACGGGAATACCGCAAGCATCGGCTGTCATTTGCGAGAGGAAGCCGTCTTTTGTTCCGCCGCCTACAACGTGGATAACGCGCGGGGAAATACCCGTCAGCTTTTTGATGGTTTCGGCTGTATAGCGGTATTTCATAGCAAGGCTTTCGTAAATACAACGCATAACCTCGCCAACAGTTTCGGGAACGTATTGTCCCGTTTTTTGGCAGAATTCGCGCACACGAGCGGGCAAATCGCCGGGAGCAACAAAGCTGGGATGGTCGGGATCGATAAAGCACCTAAACGGTTTTGCCGCTTTTGCAAGGCTTTCGAGATCGGCAAAGCTGTATTCCTTGCCTTCTCTTCTCCATTGGCGGCGCGACTCCTGAATGAGCCAAAGTCCCATAATATTTTTGAGGAAGCGAATGGTATTATTGACTCCGCCCTCGTTTGTAAAGTTGTATTTTTCGGTTTCGGCATTGATCTTTGGGGCATCAAGCTCGGTACCCATCAGCGACCACGTACCGCTACTGATAAAGAGAAATTCCTTTTCTTGCGTGGGAACAGCGATAACGGCACTTGCCGTATCGTGTGATGCTACTGTGAGAACCTCGGCATCTGTCTTGCCCACCTCGCTCTGTACTTGCGCGAGAAGCTTGCCCATAGAGGTGCCGGGGGCAACAATATCGCCAAATAATCCTTGCGGAATACCTGCTTTTGCGATGATATCCTTTGCGTAGTCACGCTTTTCGGCATCGAGAAACGCACCTGTGGAAAGAATGGTATATTCATTTGCCATATTCCCTGTGAGGAAATAGTTGAGCAGGTCGGGAACGTTAAGCATGCGCTGTGCATTTTCCACCATTTTGGGGTCATCGCGCAAGTCGGCGATGAGCTGAAAGATGGTGTTAAAATTCATGCACTGAATACCCGTTTTTGCATAGAGCTCGGAAGAATTAAAAAAGCGACCGACATAAGACACGATACCCTCTGTTCGGGCATCCCGATAGTGGTAGGGGTTAGAGAGCATTTTGCCACTCTCATCCAAGAGTGCGTAGTCCACGCCCCATGTGTCTATACCGATCGAAGAGATGGCATCGCCATCCAAAACAGTTTTTGCGATTGATTGCTTGATCTCGTGAAAGATGCGCAGAATATCCCAGTACATTCTGCCATTCAGAATGACGGGATCGTTAGAAAAACGGTGGTTTTCCTTAAGAGAGAGTTTTTGGCCGTTAAAAGAGCCGACGATTCCGCGACCGCTGGAAGCGCCAAGGTCGATTGCCAACATTTTTTGCTCTGCCATAAGAAGTCACCCCCGCTCTTGAAAACTTTAAATTTATTATACCATATCTAAAACCGAAATGTATGAATTTTTTGTGAAAGTCTCGGGGTTATTCTACATAATTTTATGGGTGAATTAATAATCTTTTCTTTTCAAATTCAACAAAAAGCAAAAGGTACACCAAAAGGTGTGCCTGCGTTGGCGGAAGCGGTGGGATTCAGAACCAAGCCTCGATTGAATACAATCGAGGCGCAAATTTGCTTTGCAAATTCGCCACGGGCGCACTTTGCGCGCACAAAAATTCTCAAGCCAACATGTATCGCCAACAAAAGAAGGGTGCCAAAAGGCACCCTTCTTTTGTTGGCGGAAGCGGTGGGATTCGAACCCACGGTACCGTGAGGTACAACTGATTTCGAGTCAGTCCCGTTATGACCACTTCGATACGCTTCCGTATTGCGAACGTGAATATTATAGCATAGTTTTGACAGAATTGCAAGGGCTTTTTGAAAAAAGGTTGGGAAAAATATTTTTTTGTTCTCCTTATTCTAATTCCCACGCAATAATTGACAAAATAACAGTCTTGTGTTATAATGTTAGCATAACGAATCTAAAAGGAGTTATCATTATGACACAATATTCAGACTTGCTCAATCATATAAATGAAACCGAATCCTATGACCAAAAAGCGCGGATGCTATCTGTTATTGTTAAGTTTATTAAAAGCAAAAAAGGCAAAATTCCACAAGAGGATAAAACGGAGATCGTTGGTTTTGCATTTTCGGAAATCAAAAAGCTGATTTCTATCATTCCTACGGCAGAAAGCTATCGTCACAAGGATGAAATGTTTTCTTATGAGGATAATTTAATGGGTATTGTAATGCTCTGCCACGCTTCTGCAGCACAAATTCCCGAAGAAAATTTGAATGACATCAAAGCTTTGGTGGAGCTTGTTGACAAAGAACGCTTCATTGAGCGCACGATCGACGATATTTTTGAAAAAGGAAACAACGCAAAGGAAAACGTTGAGCGTTTGTTCTGTGCCCTCATTCCCTTAAAGGATGAGTATCAAAAGGGACAGCTCTACAACGGGCTGCTGCACTATCAGCACCTCATTCCTACCCTACCCAATGACTCCAAAAAGCTCTTTGCCGATTACATCGACTCCCAATTAAAGTTTTATTTGAGCACCGAATTGAGTGAGGAAATGCTGAATAGCTTGGAGATCGCCGCTGACGTTGCTCAGCATTTTGCTACGGATGCCGTTGTTGCAAGCCTGCAAAGCATGCTAAAGATTGAGAATGCAAGCATTCGCTATTATGCAGTTAGCAGCTTGCTCGCGGCAAAGCAAGCGGTTCCCCAAGAAATTATCGTTTTGCTTGCCAACAACATCGTTTATGCCGATATGACCTATGCGATCCTGAAGATGCACGGCAAGACCGAACTCTTCCCAGCAGAATTGGCAAACGAAGAATATCTTGCCAAAAGCGACCTTGTGCATTGGCTCACCTACCCCACCGAGCTTGGCAAAGAGCCCGATCAGATCGAATACCTCGGCAAGGTAAAAAAGAAGGAGATTTATCACGTCTTCCGTTACACATCCGATAGCGACAACTTGGGCGAAGATCTGCAAGGCAAATGGCTGATCGGTTGGTCGAACAACGAGGGCGGAACCTTTAGCAACTTTGACCTATATTCCAATTTTGAACAAAAAACAATTGAAAAAACGCTGAAAGTGATTAAGAGAAAGTTGCTGTAAAGCATAAAAAGCAGGAGAACCTCACGGTTCTCCTGCTTTTTATATGTTCTTAATTCAATTATCTCTTTTTGAGCATATCGAACAGACCGTCGAAATCGTCGTCATCCTCTACCTTGGGAGCAGGCTTTACGGGCTTAACAACTTTCTTTACAACGGGCTTTGCCTCTGCTGCGGGCTTCTCTGCAGGAGCGGGAGCTTGCGCGGGAGCAGGCTTTGCACTTCTGTAAGGAGAGTTCTCGTTGGGTCTGAGGTTGCTGATGTTACGGGTTGCATCCTCGGGCTTCTTCTCGAAACCGGTTGCAACGATGGTGATTCTCATCTCGTCCTCAAGCTCTTCATCAAAGCCAACACCCCAAATGATGTTTGCATCGGGGCTTGCTTCCTGAGAAATGAGGGTGGATGCGAGATCTACTTCTTCCAATCCTACGTCGGGAGATACGGAAATGCTGATAAGAATACCCTTTGCACCCTTGATAGAAGTCTCGAGCAACGGGCTGGAGATAGCTTCCTTTGCAGCTTCCTCTGCCTTATCCTTACCG
>SVQS01000038.1 GCA_015065205.1 Oscillospiraceae bacterium | reverse complement strand
TAATCCTTGCGATTTCAAGTATCTTTGTTGTCTATGCAGTTAAGGACTACGGCAATCTGCAAAATGCTGCAATCTATAGGGTGAATACCAAGGGAACAGAATGGGAAACGAATGTTACTCTTTCAGAAGAAAAAAAGATAGTTTCCATATACAAAGCTATGACCTACAATACGAAAACCTGCGACGAGTTCGGCGAGGCATTTCTGAAAGGTCGTGCAACAAAAGAGCTTGATATTTGCTATTACGATCGAGAAACCTATTATCTTGACCATTATGAACACTCTCTGTTTGTTTCGCATTTGGATCGAAGCTATGAGTACGAGTATCATCCGAATGAAGGTAAGCGTGAGCCTGCTGAAGCAGATCAAGCAACGATCGAAGCTATGCTTGGGGAGTATGGCATAGTGATCCCCGAAAATGCCGTATTCACCTATGATGGCGACGGTTGGCATCGATTCGATGTTCCGATGGAAAGTAAAGAAGGAGATACCGTTGGCGGAACGCTCCGCTGCCGTTATTCCTCAGAAGGCTTTATCTATGTTATTCACAACAATTTGGTATCCTTTACTTACTGCGCTGATGAGCAGATCATATCCGAAGCGGAAGCGTTTGAGCAGATGAAGCGCGGTAATTTTAGGGGAGGTGTTTATGAAATGCATTCTCCTAAGAATGTTACAGTTGTTTCCTGCGAATTAGAATATCAAGTGGATACAAAGGGGTATTATCAGCCTGTTTATATGTTCAAGGTAATGTATGATGGCGCTGGAGATGAAATGAGGATTATGATTCCCGCGTTGGAATAAAGAAAAAAGAGCAAACACAGCCGTGTTTGCTCTTTTGGTTTTTATTGCTCGTCATCCAGCTTAAGCACTGCCATAAACGCCTCGGGGGAGACCTGAACAGAGCCAAGCTGACGCATCTTCTTTTTACCTTCTTTTTGCTTTTCAAGTAGCTTCTTCTTACGGGTAATGTCACCGCCATAACACTTGGCAAGTACGTCCTTGCGCATTGCCTTGACCGTCTCACGCGCGATGATCTTTGTGCCGATAGCTGCCTGAATCGGAACCTCAAACAGTTGGCGCGGAATGTTCTCCTTGAGCTTTTCGGCAAGCTTGCGCGCACGGCCGTATGCTTTTTCCTCGTGCACGATAAAGGAGAGAGCATCCACCTGCTCACCATTAAGCAAGAAATCAAGCTTAACCAGCTTACTCGGCTCATAGCCAAGCAACTCATAGTCAAGAGATGCATATCCGCGAGAACGGCTCTTGAGCGCATCAAAGAAGTCGTAAATGATTTCATTCAGCGGCAAATTGTAGTGCAATTCCACACGCGTGGGGTCGAGATATTTCATATCGATGAATACACCGCGGCGATTTTGACAAAGCTCCATCAGGCCACCAACGTAGTCAACGGGGGTAATGATGTTTGCCTTAACAAGAGGCTCATAAGCCACCTCAATGTTGTCGGGGGTGGGGAAGTTCGTGGGGTTATCAATGCGAACAACGTCGCCCCCCTTGAGCTTGATTTCATAAATAACGCTGGGAGCAGTGGTAATGAGATCAAGATTGAACTCGCGTTCAAGTCGTTCCTCAATGATTTCCATGTGAAGAAGTCCCAAAAAACCGCAGCGGAAGCCAAATCCGAGAGCGATAGAGGTTTCGGGCTCAAATACGAGCGCGGCATCGTTGAGTTGGAGCTTTTCAAGGGCGTCGCGAAGGTCGCCATAGCGAGCGCCATCTGCAGGATAGATACCCGCATAAACCATAGGTTGTACGGCTTTGAAGCCGGGCAGAGGCTCGCTTGTGGGAGATGCCGCCAAGGTGACGGTATCACCAACGCGCGTGTCGCTGACACTCTTGATAGAAGCGGTAAAGTAACCAACCTCACCCGCCGAGAGTCTTTCGCACTTGTTCAGCCCAAAGGGCTCCATCGTGCCAACCTCAACAATATCAAACACAGCACCTGTGCTCATCAGACGGATCTTGTCGCCTGCGGCAATACTACCGTCTACCACGCGAATGTTAACCACAACGCCGAGGTAACTGTCATAGTAAGAGTCGAAAATGAGTGCCTTGAGCGGTGCATTCTCATCACCCTCGGGGGAAGGAATGTCGCGCACAACCGCTTCGAGAACATCCTCAATATTCAGTCCCGTCTTTGCCGAAACGGCAGGACAGCCCTCTGCGGGAATACCAATCACGTCCTCAATTTCGGCGCGGCACTTGTCTACGTCTGCCGAAGGCAGGTCGATCTTGTTGATAACGGGAATAATTTCAAGGTCTGCATCAACGGCAAGATACGCATTTGCCAGCGTTTGCGCTTCAATGCCCTGCGTTGCATCTACAACGAGGAGGGCGCCATCGCAAGCGTTGAGTGAGCGGGAGACCTCGTAATTAAAGTCAACGTGACCGGGGGTATCGATGAGGTTAAAGGTATAAGCCTCACCGTCTTTTGCATTGTATATCAGTTTTACGGCGCGGGCTTTGATGGTAATGCCGCGCTCACGTTCCAGATCCATATTGTCAAGGATCTGGTCTTCCATATCGCGCTTTGCAACCGTTTGGGTGTGTTCAAGAATGCGGTCGGCAAGTGTCGATTTGCCGTGGTCGATGTGCGCAATAATGGAAAAATTGCGAATATGATTTTGACGTTCGGATTTTTGCACGTTTGTATCCAATCCTTTCGATAGAAAATCGGGAACTTGTATCTTATCTGAATTATTATACCACAAAGAGACGATAATGTCAAGAAAAAGCCGCAAGAATACCCAATTTTTTATTCTTTTTACATTTTGCGGAGTGTCGTCCGTTTTTTGCAATATTTTTCTCTCAAAAAGCAATATATGTGCGACATATAGCAATATTTGTCGCATAAAGAGCAAAAAGTATCTTGACAGAGGGTAAAAAGTACTATATACTATAAGTAAAACTATTATAAGCGGAAATCCGCGTATTGACCGAAAGGAACAAGCCATGAAAAAAATGAAAGCAGCTGTCGTTGGCTATGGTGGCATGGGCGGCTGGCACACAGAACACTTACTCAAAAGCGACGTTTGCGAACTTGCAGGCGTTTACGATATTAAGCCCGAAAGAAATGCACTGGCCGAGAGCCGCGGCATTTATGCATATCCCACCTACGAGGCACTTCTTGCCGATAAGAGTGTTGAGCTTATTACTGTCGCCATCCCTAACGATGACCACGAAAAAGTCGTTGTTGCAGCTCTTAATGCAGGCAAAAACGTTATTTGCGAAAAACCTGTAGCACTCTCTATGGAGTCTCTCGACCGTATGATTGCTGCTGCAAAGGCGAACGGCGTGCATTTTTCTGTTCACCAAAACCGCCGTTGGGACGTTGACTATCTCGCAATGCAGCAAATTCACGACTCGGGCGAGATCGGTAACGTTTTCAACATCGAGTCCCGTATTCACGGCAGCCGTGGTATCCCCTGTGACTGGAGAGGTGAAAAAGAGCACGGTGGCGGAATGATCTATGACTGGGGTATTCACCTGATCGACCAGGTGATGATGGTTTATCATTGGGCACCCGTTAAGAGCGTATATTGCATTTGCGATAACATTACCAATAAAGAGGTTGACGACGGCTTCAAGCTTCAGCTCTTCTTTGAGAACGGCAAGCAGGCACACATCGAGGTTGGAACCTACAACTTCATCGCAATGCCGCGCTTCTATATGAGAGCCGAAAAGGGAACAGCATTCCTTTCTGATTGGCGTGAGGAAACCAAGGTTGTAAAGTGCAAGTATTGGCACGAGAATGACGTTCTTCCCGTCAAGACCGCCGCAGGCCTTACCAAGACCATGGCACCTCGTAACGAAATTACAACCGACACCTATACCGTAGCCCGTCCCGTGTCGGACGTGCACGACTATTACCGTCATTTCGTCAATGCCATCCGTACCGGATGCGAGCAGGACGTTACCTGGGAACAAATGCGTACCGACCTTAAGATCATCTTCGCCGCCTTCCGCTCCGCAGAGCTTGGCGTACCGGTTGAGTTAGAATAAGAGAGATTGTGGGGAAACCTTCTTGCAAGAAGGTTTCCCCACACCCCTTCCAAGAACTCTCGCACAAAAATTCCAAAAAGGGACTTTTAACACACGGACAGACAGTCGACGCAAGCCATTCGGCTTGCTTTTGCTCTCGCGAGCGGCTAGGGACCACTAACCCTATCCGCTAAGAAAGTTGTTTAACTGCAAAAATAAAAATGGGATAGCAGGCGCTATCCCATTTTTTATTTATCGTGGTATTCCACAAACAAATCATTTGGTGTGCATTCTAAAATATCGCAAATTGCTTTGAGATTTTCAAATTTGATAGAAGTTGTTTCATTTTCCAAAATTCTTTTGAAATTTTGATAACTCAAACCAAGCTGAATGTATAGCCAATATCTTGTTTTGCCTTTTTCTTTGAGTATTTCATCAATACGAAAATGCATTATCATCACCCCCAAACATTATATAACGTATACATTATATATTGGATCTTGTATTGACAAATAGATTTGTACGTTATATAATGTATACATTAGATGTTCGTTTTATGTGTAAATTAGATGGGGATTTGAAATGATAATTGTATTTTGCGGACACTCCGATTATATTCAAAATGTCCAAGACGAGATAAAGATACTAGATATTTTGGAAGGTGAGGTAGGGGATACACCTTGCGAAATTTTGCTTGGCGGATATGGGGGCTTTGATGCGTTTGCATTTGGCTGTGCAAAAAAGTTCAAACGATGTCATACTGCTGTTAAATTGACGTTGGTCGTTCCTTATTTGAAAAAATCAAAAAAGATTTATCCAAAAGAAGAGTTCGATTCTGTTGTTTATCCAAGTTTGGAAAGTGTTCCGCCACGATATGCAATCTCGCATCGTAACAGATGGATGATAGAGCAGGCAGATATTGTTGTTTCCTACGTATCACGTCAGTATGGTGGCGCATACACAATGTATTTGAATGCAAAACGAAAAGGTAAAAAAACATACAATGTTGGTTCATTAAAATAAAAAATAGGCGATTCACGAATCGCCCGTTTTGTTATTCTAAACAACTCTCTTAGCGCGCGGGGTCTTGGTGGTGCCCACGCGCTTGCGGCAGCAGAGCGAGGTTTACCCTCGTGCCGCCCGTCTATCCGTGCACTAACAACTCTATTTAGATAATTGTTGTGCGAGAGTTCTTGAAAGGGGTGTGGGGGAAACTTCTTGCAAGAAGTTTCCCCCACAAAAACCTTATTTAATTTCGCCAAGATAATACTTCTTCTTACCGCGGCGGATGACGATATACTTGCCGCCAAGAGCCACGTCAGCGCTGATTTCGAGGTTCATATCGGTAATCGGCTCACCATTGAGGGTGAGGGACTTGTTCGAGATAAACTCGCGTGCTTCACGCTTGGAGGAGCAGATGCCAGCAGTTACGAGAACGTCCATAACGGGACCGCCTGCGGTCTCGAAATGGGGAACGTCCTTCAGGCCTGCCAACAGGTCTTGCATGGGAATTTCCTTGATGTTGCCGGCAAAGAGCTGTTCGCTGATCTTCACAGCAGACTCGTAAGCGCCCTCACCATGCAGATCGCGCAGAATCTCTTCAGCAAGCTTCTTTTGTGCCAAACGACGCTCGGGAGCGGCATTGTGCTCAGTTTCAATTGCCTCGATCTCCTCGCGAGAGAGGAAGGTCAGTCTCTTGAGGTACTCAATTACCATGCTGTCCTCGGAGTTGAGCAGGAATTGGTAGAGCTGATAAGAGCTGGTCTTGTTCTTGTCAAGCCAAACAGCGTTGCCCTCGCTCTTGCCGAACTTGTTGCCGTGAGAGTCGGTTACAAGAGGCATCGTCATAGCGAATACTTCATCACCCGTGGTCTTGCGGATGAGCTCAATACCCGTGGTGATGTTGCCCCATTGGTCGGAGCCTGCTACCTGCAAATCAACGCCGCGCGTTTCGTGCAGATACTTGAAATCCAAGCCTTGAATGAGCATATAGGAGAACTCCGCATAGGAGATACCGCTCTCCATCTGACGGCGGATGAGGTCCTTGCTCAGCATATAGCCAACGTTGATATACTTACCGTAGTCACGGAAGAAATCAATAATATTGAGATCCTTCACCCAATCGTAGTTGTTAACAACCTCGTAGGGGAAGATCTTTTGCAGTTGTGTTTTGAGGCATTCGTAGTTGTGAATGACCTCGTCGCGGTCGGAGAGCTTGCGCTCAACGGTTCCGCGAGGGTCGCCGATAAGAGCGGTCGCCATACCAACAAGCAAGAGGGGAGTGTGACCTGCAGCGGCAAGACGGCGAGTAATCAAGAAAGAAGAGTAGTGACCAAGGTGCAGACTGTCTGCCGTGGGGTCAGTACCAATATAAAAGGTCATACCGCCCGCGTTGAGCTTTTCTACGAGCTCGGGGCTGGAAATATCCTGAATCAAACCTCTCCATTTGAGATCTTCATATAAAGTCATATGGAATTCCTCCGTGTAATAAACATTTAACTTAATTATTATACCATACAATTTATTTTTCGTCAACAACAAAATGAAAAAATAGAATCTTTTTCCCATCTTTTTGCAAAAAAGCGGTAAAAAATTGAAAAAAGTGCAAAGAAATTTCAAAAAAACTCTTGCAAAACGCAAAAGTGTGTGGTATAATACTCGTGTTGCGCTGTGGCGCAAGAATTTTAGGATGGTCCGCTGCATGCTCGCATGAACGTCCGGTATATTATAGGAGGACTCAAAAATGAATTTGGTTGAGGCTTTTACAAACGAGCAATTAAAACAGGAACTCCCCGTGATTCGCATCGGTGACACCATCCGTGTTCACAACAGAATCAAAGAGGGTAACCGTCAGAGAATCCAGATGTTCGAAGGCACCGTAATCGCAAAGCACGGCGGCGGCATCTCCGAGACCTTTACCGTAAGACGCGTTTCTTATGGCGTAGGCGTAGAGAAGACCTTCCCCATCCATTCTCCCAATGTTGAAAAGGTTGACATTATCCGCGTTGGTAAGGTAAGACGTGCAAAGCTGTACTACCTCCGTGACCGCGTTGGTAAGGCATCCAAGGTTAAGGAACAGATCAACTAATCTATCCTTACAAATAAAAACCATTCCCAAAGCGGGAATGGTTTTTATTTTTCAAGACAAATCAAAGCGCAGCAAGCCGCTCCTTGATAGCTATATAGCGCGCGGAGTCTTTTACGGGGGCATACGCGTCAGCGAGCACGCGGTTCAGATGCCGCCAATAGAAATGCCCGAGCGGTTCCTCGGTATGCTTTGTAATATTGTCCGAGCTGAACTTGATTTTATTAACAAGCAGGGAAGTGTGCTCAATTTGAGAAAAGCTTTGCAACTTTTCAAGGTGAGCAATCAGCATTTCAAGCTCGTCGAGTGCTCGCTCAAGCTTTCCGGCTTTTGCACTCTGTGCTGCCATAAAAAAGCTGATTCTTGCCAAACGGTCATCAAAAAATCCAAAATCCTTATCAGAGAAGATCATACCGATCATATCGTAGAGCATCTTCAACATCGAGTGTTTTTCCTCGAAGGTATATCCTGCCTCGGGGCAATCGATTAGATAGAGTAGATAGACATACATCTTGTCGAATATCTTCCAAAAATAGTTTTGGCAGTGCATCACAAGCTCGTCACCCTCAAGCACGTGCAGGTGCAGATCCTCTGCAGGTGGCATCATATCGGCATACTGCAGTGCCGTTTTTCTGTCTCCCTTGTGCAAATAGGTAAGACAAAGACCGCGAATGGCGCCCATTCTGTACTCTGTTTTTTTAGATTGCAAAAGCTGTTCTCCAAGGGAAACGATCTCCTCAAAATATTTATCGACATCCTCGTTTTGCAAAGCGCGCATTAAATGATGACGAACAGTTTCATCGTTGGGGTATTTCTTTTGCATTGCGCGAGAGAGTAGCACTCTTTCTTCGGTCTTTCCTTGGCTGTGGAGCTTGGCGTACTTCTCCTTAAACTCCTCAATTTCCGCCTGCTTTTTATTTTTTGCAAGATCAATTCCAAGCAGAATGTCGGCGCTTACCTCAAAAATGTTGGCAAGGACGGGCAGGTTTGAAATATCGGGCGCGGTTTTGTCGCACTCCCATTGAGAGATGGCGTTGGTAGAAAGCCCCAAAAACTCGGCAAGTTGTTCTTGTGTCATACCTTTTTCGAGACGAAGGCGTTTGATTGTACTTCCAATAGACATAGTTATTCTCCTTTTCCATTTTCAAAAGCGCTTTTGTACCCCTATTTTATACAATTTTTGCGGTGTTTTCCACCAAGTATTTCGCGAATTTTATTCAATCACAGATTGATTTTTTACAGTAATAGTTTATCAAAGAAAAATAAAAAAGTCAATGATTTCACAGAAAGGAAGAAAGAAATGTCCTACATGCTGCAATTCCTCGTTGTTTTGATAATGTCGCTGCTTGGTTGCACCAAGGTGACCTTGCAGGGGCGCGCGAGTAGAAAGTTTTTCCAAAACGGAGCGGATAGTGTGCTTTTCCACACAATGCTATTCCTCTTTGTGGCACTCACACTCGTTGTCATCTTTCCAACAGCCGCTCTGACATGGCAGGGCTTTTGGCTCTCTGTTCTGTGCGCGCTGTTCACGTTCTTCTATCAAGTGTTCTACGCACAAGCGCTCAAAGAGGGGCCCGTTTCGCTTACCGTTCTCATTTGCAATTTCAGTACCTTTTTTGTGGTTCTGTATAGCACGATCGCCTTTGGCGAGACCTTGTATCTCTCCCACGTTGGGGGAATGTTACTCCTTATCCTTTCTATGATTCTCAACGTCAAGCAAGAAGAAAAAGAAAAGGGAAGACGTTGGCTCTTTTTCACGCTTGCCGCAATGGTGAGCACCGCGGTTGGCACGAGCATTATCAAACTGTTTGGCAAAACAGAAGCCGCCGAGGTTTCGGGATCTGACATCACCTTTTTGGCACTTTCTTATGTGGTGGCAGCAGTGTTCGCACTTGGATATTACATCTTGAACCGCTATGCGGGCAAAGAAGAGAAGCACACCTTTGCCTTCTCGTGGAAAGTCCTCGCATACGCGATTGGGGTTGGCGTGGTGCTCGGCGTGTTCCAAAAGTTCTACGCGCTTGGAATGCAGCATCTCGATGCCGCCTTTATGATGCCCACTTGGGCAGGATTGCAAACGCTTGGCATGACGACCATAGGCATCCTTGCCTTTGGAGACAAGCTCCACACAAGACAAAAATGGAGCATTGTCTGCGGACTTGCCTGCATCATTTTGATGAATTTGCGATTTTATCCATTGTTTTAAATTTTTTCCGACGAAGTTGCCGCTTCGTCGTTTTTTTTGTATAGAGGGAGAATTTTCAAAAAAACCTTTACAAAAGGGAAAAAGTGTGCTATAATGGCAACATCTTCTACGAATTCAAAGAAGGGAAGGTTAAGAAAATGAAAAAGATTTTATGTACTCTCGTGCTCATCATTTCAGTTGTGTGCAGCTTGGCATCTTGCGATCTGTCGTTTTTGCCGGGATTTGAAACAATTACAACTCCGAAAGAAACGAGTGTGACAACACCAGATGAAACGACTGTGACCACTTCGGAAGAAGCAACCGAAACCACACCCGAGGAGATAACCCCCGAGGAGACAACACCCGAAGTAACAACACCCGAAGTAACAACACCCGGAGAAACAACGCCCGAAGTAACGGCTCCCGATGAAACAACACCCGGGAAAATAACACCCGATGAAACAACACCCGAAGTAACAACACCCGAAGTAACAACACCCGAAGTAACAACACCCGAAGAAATTATCATCACAACTCCTGGTCTTGCTTATGAAGTAAATGCTGATGGTGAAACTTGCACCATTACAGGCATTGGAACTTGTAGCGACAGTGAAATTTTTATTGGCAATTACATCGACGGTTATAAAATTACCGCCATAGGCGAATATGCTTTCAATAGTTGCTTCAACCTTACGAGCGTAACGATTGATTCTATCGCTACCACCGGCAATGCGGCGTTTGCATACTGTCCCAATCTAAAAAATGTAACGATTGGTGACTCTGTCACTGCCATCGGTAATAATGTGTTCAGTAATTGCTCTAGACTTACAAGCGTAACAATCGGTGACTCTGTTACCACCATCGGCACGGGGTCATTCTCTTCTTGCAAAAACCTCACTAGTGTAACGATCGGTGACTCTTACACTACTATCGGTGATTCTGTCTTCTCATCTTGCAATTCTGCGCTTTACACCGAATATGAATATGGAAAATACGTAAGTGCTAACCAAAATCCTTATGCTATATTGATTGAGTTGACCGACAAAAACAGGACCACTTACGAGATTCACCCAGACACCAAAATTATTGCCGATGGTGTATTCAAATATCGTGCATATCTAACAAGCATCATTATCCCCAATTCTGTCACCATCATTGGCAATTCTGCGTTCTATGAATGTACCAATCTTACGAGCGTAATGATCGGCAACTCTGTCACTACCATTGGCAATTACGCGTTTGAAAATTGCTCTAACCTTACGAGCATAACCCTCCCCGACTCTGTTATCAGCATCGGTGTTGGGGCGTTCTCTAAATGCTCTAACCTTACGAGCGTAACGATCGGTGACTCTGTCACCGCCATCGGCAATCGTGCGTTCTATAATTGCTCCAGCCTTACGAGCGTAACGATCGGCGACTCTGTCATCACCATCGGCAATGAAGCGTTTGCATATTGTTCAAACATTACCGTTGTAACGCTCCCTGACTCTGTTACCACTATTGGTAAGCAGGCGTTCTATTTAAACTTTGGCCTTATAACTCTAATGATAGGCGACTCTGTCACCACAATTGGCGAGAGGGCGTTCTATAATTGCAAAAGCCTTACGAGCGTAACGATGGGCGATTCTCTCATCACTATCGGTAAGGAGGCGTTTGCACGGTGTTCCAGCATTACTACGGTAACGCTTCCTGATTCTGTCACTACTATTGGTGAGCAGGCGTTTTCTGAATGCTCCAATCTTACGAGCATAATGATCAGCGACTTTGTCACCACCATCGGCGAGAAGGCGTTCTATGAATGCTCCAGCCTTACGAGCGTAGCGATCGGCAACTCTGTCACCACCATCGGCGATTATGCGTTCTATCATTGCACCAACCTTATGAGCGTAACGATTCCCGACTCTGTCACCACCATCGGTGAGTATGCGTTCTATCATTGCACCAACCTTACGAGCGTAACGATTCCCGACTCTGTCACCACCATCGGCACTTATGCGTTCTCTAATTGCTCTAACCTTACGAGCGTAACGATTCCCGATTCTGTCACCACCATTGGCGAGAATGCGTTCTCCCATTGTTCCAATCTCAAGAGCATTACGGTTGATGAAAATAACATCGCATACCAATCCATTGACGGAAATCTTTATTCGAAAGACGGTACAATATTGGTTTCCTATGCTATTGGCAAGCTTGACACAAGTTTTGCAATTCCAGACCATGTCATCACTATCGGCGTGTCAGCGTTCTCAGATTCCTCCAACCTTACGAGTGTAATGATTCCCGATTCGGTTACTAGCATAGGTAAGCGTGCGTTTTGGGAGTGCGCTAACCTTACGAGTGTAACGATCCCCGTTACTGTTACTGGTATCCGCGACGGAACATTCCACGCTTGCCCCAAACTCACCGATGTTTATTATGCCGGTAGCGAGGCCCAGTGGAAGAAGATATGGATTGATATGAATAATGTTTCATTAGCAAACGCCACCATCCATTACAATTACGTCCCCGAAGAATAAACAACAAACACAAGCGAGCCGCACTTTTTCGCGGCTCGCTTTTTCTATCTTTTTATCGTTTTTTTCAAAAAAATCAACAAAAACACATCATCTTGTGCTATAATGATAATGAAGTATTATTTTTTGTTAGAAGTGAGGGAATCGTATGAACATTTTACAATACCTCAAAAACAATATTTTGTATCTCGATGGCGGCATGGGAACGCTCTTGCAGGCGCAGGGCCTCTCTGCAGGCGAGCTCCCCGAGCGATGGAATCTTTCGCACCCCGACGTCATTACAAACATTCATAAACAATATTTTGATGCAGGCTCAAACGTTGTCAACACCAACACCTTTGGGGCAAACTCTCTCAAATTTGGTGCGGACGAGCTCGAGGCAATCATTGGTGCGGCAATCAAGAACGCACGTCAAGCCGCCACCGAGAGCACAGGAAAGCAGCCCAAATGGGTAGCCCTTGACATCGGTCCCACAGGCAGAATGCTCGCACCTTATGGCGACCTCGATTTTGAGGATGCCGTCGCTGTCTTTGCCCAAACTGTCCGTCTCGGTGTGAAGCACGGAGCGGATCTCATCATGATTGAAACCATGGGCGACAGCAACGAAACACGCGCAGCGCTCCTTGCCGCAAAAGAGAATAGCAATCTCCCTGTATTCGTTTCCTGCGCCTTTGGCGAGGACGGCAAACTGATGACGGGTGCCGATCCCGCCGCTATGGTGGCAATGCTTGAGGGTATGGGAGCCGATGCCATTGGCGTCAACTGCTCCTTTGGCCCTCGCAAACTGATGCGTGTCATTGAGGAATACCTCAAAAACGCATCCATCCCCGTCATTTTCAAACCCAACGCAGGGCTTCCCACCGTCAAAGAGGGAAGAACAGTCTACGATCTCTCTCCCGATAATTTCGCCACCGATATGGCAGATGCCGTATCTCTTGGCGTGCGCGCCGTTGGCGGATGC
>SVQS01000037.1 GCA_015065205.1 Oscillospiraceae bacterium | reverse complement strand
AACGACCATTCCGCTGATGCGAACAGGATGGATCGTCATAGTAGCGCTTGGAACAATAAAGCTGCGTTTTGCTGCAGTGGCAAGCGGCACGCCAATAGAGTGTCCTCCACCGAGGACGAGGGATACAGTCGGTTTTGTCATTGAGGCAATCATTTCGGCAAGAGCGAGTCCTGCTTCTACGTCGCCGCCCATCGTGTTGAGAATAACAAGAAGTCCGTCCACGTCGTCGCTCTCTTCAATCGAAACAAGAAGCGGGATGATCTGCTCGTACTTGGTGGCTTTTTGACCTTCGGGTAAGAGGTAGTGACCTTCGATCTGCCCAATGATGGAGATACACTGAAACCGCTCGCGAGCGTTTTCGGCAACACTGCCTTGACTCATTTCGATGTTTTCAAGCTGTATTTGCCGCGCTTCCTCACGATTTTTTTCAAAATTTTCATTTTTTTCTTTTTCTTGCATTTTTAACCCCCGTATATGCGTTTTTGGCGCATTTTTGATTATCATATCCAATATTTTTTTATTTATTACGTAGGAATTGTGAAAAAATTATCTTTACAAGTGTCTTTTTTTGTGGTATAATGGTGTAGCATGGAATACTGTGGGCTTTCCCGGGCTCACACAGAATAAAAATAGTGAAAAAAGAAAGGCTTTCGAAAATTATGGAAAACAAGATCCTGATTGAAACCTCCGCACGCCACATTCACCTGACTGCCGAAGCAGTTGAAATTCTTTACGGCAAGGGTGCCGAGCTCACTGTTAAAAAGGAACTCAGCCAACCCGGTCAATACGCCGCAGGCAATGAGAAGATCACGCTCGTTGGCCCCAACGGCAAAACCCTCGCTGTTAGCGTTCTCGGCCCCACACGCCCTGCTAACCAAGTTGAGCTTTCCTTCTCCGATGCTCGTGTACTCGGTCTCAAGGACGTTCCCGTTCGTGAGAGCGGCGACGTTGCAAACACCCCCGGCCTCAAGATGGTAGGTCCTGCAGGTGAAGTTGAAATCTCCGAGGGCGTTATCATTGCAAAGAGACACATCCACATGACTCCCGAAGATGCTGAGAAGATCGGCGTTAGTGACAAGCAAATCGTTAAGGTTCGCCTTGACACCGCTCGTCCCCTCATCTTTGACGACGTTGTTTGCCGTGTAAGCCCCAAGTTCGCACTTGCTATGCACATCGATACCGATGAGTGCAACGCAGCTTGCGCATTTGGCACCGTTTACGGCGAAGTTGTTTGCTAATTACACAACGCTATGAAAATTCTGTTTCAAGGCGATAGCATCACCGATGCCAACCGCAACCGTTCGAACATTCACGATCTCGGTCAAGGCTATGCAAAATTTGCAGCACCTTTGATTGAGGCGGCTATGCCCAATACCGATTTTGAATTCATCGACCTTGGCATCAGCGGCAACCGCTCGGACGACCTGTTGGCTCGCACCACAACAGACATCGTAAAAATTGATCCCGACGTGATTTCTATCCTCATCGGCATCAACGATGTTTGGCATCGCCATTCCAGCGGACGTGAAATGACCGACGAACAGTTCGAATTGAACTACCGTGCGGTTTTGGAGCGTATCCGCAAAGAAACACACGCAAAAATTTTAATCCTCTGCCCTTTCCTGCTTCCCTCTTCGGATAAAGAAAGTTGGAGAGGCGAGGTAGAAAGCATTTGTGCAATCGTTCGCCGTTTGGCTGACGAGTATGCAGATGCCTACCTGCCTTTGGATGAAAAATTTGCCGCGGTTCTGCCCACGGCTCCCACACCAATGCACTACTCCCTCGATGGGGTTCACCCCAACGCGGCAGGTGCAGAGTTTATCGGCGGTCTTTACTGCGAGGCAATCCTGCCCTTGCTTTCTTGACCACCACAAAAGTCTATTATTAATAAAGGAGATACATCAAATGAGCAACGTAAGTAATTATCCTTACGCACAGAGCCTTGAGGTTCAACATATGTGCGTAGTGAAAAAAGGCTGTGATCACGGTCCTGCTCCCCTGCCCGAGGAAGGCAAGTGGATCCAGGCAAAAGAGATCACCGACATTTCCGCATACACCCACGGTGTGGGCTGGTGTGCACCCCAACAGGGCGCATGCAAGCTCTCCCTGAACGTTAAGAACGGTATCATCGAGGAAGCTTTGGTTGAGACCATCGGCTGCTCCGGTATGACTCACTCCGCAGCTATGGCTGCTGAAATTCTTCCCGGCAAGACAATTCTCGAAGCTCTGAACACCGACCTCGTTTGCGATGCTATCAACACTGCAATGAGAGAGCTGTTCCTGCAAATCGTTTACGGCCGTAGCCAATCCGCATTCTCTGAGGGCGGTCTCGTTATTGGCGCAGGTATGGAAGACCTCGGTAAGGGCGAAAGATCGATGGTTGGTACCATGTACGGCACCAAGGAAAAGGGCGTTCGTTACCTCGAGATGACCGAGGGCTACTGCACTCGTATGGCTCTGGACGAGAACAACGAAGTTATCGGCTATGAGTTCGTTTCTCTTGGCAAGATGACCGATATGATCAAGAAGGGCATGGAGCCCAACGAAGCTTACGAAAAGGCTAAAGGCACATACGGTAGATTCAATGATGCTGCAAAGTACATTGACCCCCGTAAAGAGTAATTTGAAGGAGGGTATGTATCATGGCAAAATTTGAAGGTTATGAAAGACGCGAGGCGAAGATCCTCGCCGCATTGAAAGAATACGGTATCAACTCCATTGACGAGTGCAAGGAAATTTGCGACAACTACGGCATTGATCCTTACAAAATCGTTGAAGAGACTCAGCCCATCTGCTTTGAGAATGCAAAGTGGGCATACGTAGTAGGCGCAGCCATCGCAATTAAGAAGGGCTGCACCAAGGCTGCTGACGCTGCTGCCGCTATCGGTATCGGTCTGCAAAGCTTCTGCATCCCCGGCTCGGTTGCTGAAAACCGCAAGGTTGGTCTTGGCCACGGTAACCTTGGCAAAATGCTCCTCTCCGAGGAGACCGAATGCTTCTGCTTCCTCGCAGGTCACGAGTCCTTTGCAGCTGCAGAGGGTGCTATTAAGATCGCGCTCAACGCAAACAAGGTTCGCACAAAGCCCCTGCGCGTTATTCTGAACGGTCTGGGCAAGGATGCAGCATACATCATCTCTCGCATCAACGGCTTTACCTATGTAAAGACTTCCTTTGATCCTTACTCCGAGACTGTTAGCGTTCTCGAAGAAAAGGCATTCTCCAAGGGCCCCCGCGCTGACGTTAAGTGCTATGGCTCCGACAACGTTCCCGAAGGCGTTGCTATTATGAAGCTTGAAAACGTAGGCGTTTCCATCACAGGTAACTCCACCAACCCCACTCGCTTCCAACACCCCGTTGCAGGTACCTACAAGAAGTGGTGCCAAGAAAACGGTGTTAGCTACTTCTCCGTAGCATCCGGCGGCGGCACAGGCCGTACACTCCACCCCGATAACATGGCAGCAGGCCCTTCCTCTTACGGCATGACCGACACCATGGGTCGTATGCACTCCGATGCACAGTTCGCAGGTTCCTCTTCCGTTCCTGCCCATGTAGAAATGATGGGACTCATTGGAGCCGGTAACAACCCCATGGTTGGAATGACGGTAGCAGTCGCTGTAGCGATTGAGGAAGCTTCTAAATAAGAACTGCATTACTGATGGCACTGCACAAAACCGTCATTCCTAATGACATGTTGCTGTTGCAGTTGCTATCGAAGAGGCAAGTAAGTAATTCACGTTATCTTGCAACAATGAAAAATGAGCCGTAATCCCCTTTGGATTGCGGCTCGTTTGGTACTTAAAAATAGTAAACGGGAGAAACATCTATGAAAATCAACTCTAACAAGAAAATGAGCTTAAAGATCGCTTTGATCTCTGTGTTGGTCCTCGTCGCTCTGATACTCGGAACTTTGTTCTTTTATTTACCGAGATATTTGACAAAGGACGTTATCGTCAATCCCACCGCGAAAGAGGGCGAGGAGCTCACCATTATGAGTACAAACGTGCGCTGCTACTCTCCCACCGACTTTTTGAAAAAGAGTTGGTTTTATCGCGCAGAACTGATTGCCACCGATATTGCTTCTGTTATGCCGGATGTAATTTGCTTTCAGGAAATGAACGCTATTCACTACGCTTATTTGCAGGACGTAATGCAAGGTTATAGCTCTTTGATGACCTATCGCGACAAATCCCTGATGAAAGAGGGGTGCTCTATATTTTATCGAACCGACCGTTTTGAAGAAATCGAAAGTGGTCACTTTTGGCTCAGCGAAACCCCCGATGTCATGAGTAAGGACTGGGGCAGCGCACACTATCGCATCTGCGTTTACGTCTGTTTGAAAGATTTGAACACAGGTAAGGAATTTATTGTTTTTAATACGCATCTCGATCACAAGAGCGAAGAGGCTCGCATAAAAGGCATTGAAGTTGTTTTGGATAAAATCGCCGAGCTTGACGGCCGCCCTGCATATCTGATAGGCGATCTCAACGCGCAGGAAAACAGCAAAACAATAAAATCTACTCATGAAAATTTTGACGATGCACAGAAAATTGCTTCCATTACCGAAAACACAGCCACATATCACAATTGGGGTGACTCATCCTATGCAAAACGCATCGACTATATTCTCATTAGCACAGGAGATGCAACGGTGAGTGAATATCATGTGGTAGATAACTGTTATAGCGGTGTATATTCCAGCGACCACTCGTCAATTTATATTAAAACAAAAATAAATTGATTAATAAAACGCAGGAAAGGGGAACCCTTTATGATTGAATTTGCTTGCACGTGTGCACAAAAACGGCATCGCGCGCCACTTGAAGGCTATGACATTTATGCGGGTGCGATTGCGCGTATTCCTCAAATTCTCAAGGATTATCACCGCATTTATCTTGTTGCCGACAAGAACACTTACCCTGCGGCAGGTGTGCGCGTGGAACGGATTTTAAAAGAGAACGGTATGCTCTATACCTCTCACGTCATTGATCGCGACGTCGTTCTCCCCGATGCAACAACCCTTGGGGAGATTGTGTTGAATGCACAGGACATTACGGCAAAACCGAATATTTTTGAGTATTCTTCCCTACCCGATCTCATTCTTGCCGTCGGCTCGGGAACCATCAATGACTCCTGCCGTCTTGCTTCTTTCCGTCTCAATTTGCCATACGCTGTGGTGGGAACCGCCCCCTCGATGGACGGTTACGCCTCTGCGGGTTCTCCCTTTTTGCACGATGGAACCAAAACCACTGTGCAAGCGACCACGCCCAAATACATCATTGGCGACCTCGACATCCTCAAGGATGCCCCTTGGGATATGATGCTTGCGGGCATTGGTGATATGTTTGGCAAGTACACGGGACTGCTCGATTGGGAGCTTGCTCGTGATTACAGCGGAGAATATTTTTGCGAAAAGATTGCCGCTGACGTCCTCGATGCCACCAATAAGTGTCTTGAAAACGGCTATCTGCTTGCAAATCGCGACCCCGTATGTGTAAAAAACGTGATGGAAGGCTTTCTCGTCACGGGACTCGGGATGGCGTTTACGGGCAACTCTCGCCCTGCCTCAGGCTCGGAGCACATCGTGGCGCACGCGTGGGAGTTGTTCGACGTTGAGGGCGGACGTCCCCCTCACCTACACGGTCTTGAGGTTTGCGAAGCGACGCGCCTGATTGCAATTATGTATAAAATGCTCTTGGAAGAAACCGCGGACGAGCACTTGAAAGAATTGATCGAGCGATACGTTCCTTATTTTGACGCCGTAGAAGAATTTTGCATCAAGATGAAAGTTCCGCCCACGGTTACTGACCGTCAAGAAATTATTGGAGGTATCCGTCGCGCGCTCATTATGCGCGATCGCTATACCATTTTGTTCTATTTGCGCGACATCGGCAAATTTGACGAGTACGCCGAAAGAGCAACCGACCGCCTGCTGGCGGTGCTTTGAGAACATATTACTTATAAGCGTCCCCGACGGCAACGATTACACCGTGCTGTTGGGGGTGTGCGCACTATCTCGCGTTTGCGTTTACGTTTGCCTGCCTCAAAGAACTCAACACCGGCAAGGAATTTATCGTATTTAACACACACCTCGACCACAAGAGCGAAGAGACCTGCATCAAAGGCATTGAGGTGGTTTTGGATAAAATCGCCGAGCTTGACAGTCGCCCCGCCTTTTTGATGGGAGATATGAATGCGCTGGAAAACAGCAAAACCATTCAGTCTACCAAAGAAAGCTTTGACGATGCGCAAAAAATTGCCGCCGTTAGCACAGGAAGCAGTTATACGTATAACAACTGGGGCGAGCCCGAAGAGAATGACCGCATTGACTACATCCTCATTGGCAAAGGCACCGCAACCGTAACCGAATACCACGTTGTGGAAAACTATCACAATGGTGTCTATTCCAGCGACCATTGCCCTATTTATATTAAGACGAAAATAAATTGATTTTTGCGGATGATATGTATGGATAGGGAACGCTTCTTTTATAGAAGAGTTCCTTCGCCACCACAAATGCTTAAACACAATGTTTTATGGGAAACCGCTTTTAAAAGAACTTCACTGTTGACATTTAAATTATACGAGAAAGGGACGTTTTTTAGCCAAAACGTCCCTTTCTCGTATAATCAATAAATCTTTTACAAGTAATGATTCGACCTGTAAAATTATGTATTAGTCTTCTTTCTTTTTAATAACTGCTGCAAGAAATCCCTTCCAGAAAGCACGACTGATCCAAAGATTGAGAAGCACTAACAGCAACGGCAAAAGAATATAAACCATTGGATATGGTTCACCAAATATGATGTATATAGCAGCGGATATAGCGAGAGCTCCCACAGCATTTCCTATAAACCCTCCGCTCTTTTGGGGACCTATTGTTTTAATATAACCATCGGAATCTCTATCAAGAACATCCCATTTGGTAAAATCATAATCTACGTCAAAAATAACAGGACCTATAAGGAAACACCAAGATGCCGCAGATAGAACAATGCATGCCCACATATTCGTACCGAACAATGGCAAAATCAACGAAATAAATGCTGCAACCAAACTCAGTATTCTACTAATAAGCCAATTAAGAAACAGGAACCGCACAAACTTTATTGCAAGCACTACTCCAATGATCAAAAGAATGATCCATAAAATTTCCATAAAAAAACCTACCCTTCTTAAAATTTATTTGGTAAAACCATTATATCACAGCTTTCGACACTTGTCAACTGTTTTAGTACAATTTGTCAACCAATTTTGCATATTTTTGTGGTAAACTAAAAACAGACAGGGGGTGTAATTATGGTTGACTTCGGTAGCACATTGAAAAAGCTACGACTTCAAGAGAACTTAACACAGCAAGAATTAGCAAATAGACTTGGCGTTACGAAATCCGTGGTCAGCTATTACGAACTTCAAGAACGTTATCCTTCACCTGAAATATTAACAAAATTAGCGTCCGTATTTCATGTGACCACCGACTATCTGTTGGGGCTTGAGCAAACCGAAGCCGTAGATCTCGCAGGACTTGACGAGGAGGACATTATAACTGTCAAACGGCTCATATCCTCTCTACGTGCAAAAAATAAACAGAAACAATAAAGACACATCATTTCGATAAGCCGATTTGATGTGTCTTTTGCTATCTCGTTTCTTTTTTTGTCAGTCATAAAAAAGTCATAAAGCAGTCAAATGCAGGACACAAAAAAGGTGTACTATATAGGGGATAACATCTTTCTTGATTGGAGGACGTGACCTTGATAGAATTGAAATCGGTTTCGGGCTCTTTGGGCACGGGTACAGTGAAAGACGTCAGCTTTCGCTTGCCAAATGGCAAGACGTATGGCGTTTTTTCGCCTTGCTATGCGGATGCTGTCTGCCTGCTTGCCCTAATGAGCGGCGCGCGCACCCCCACAAGCGGTACGATTCTTGCAGGCGGATTTGATCTGCACCGCGAGGCAAAGCAGGCTCGACGCGGCATTGGGTATCTTGGCGCCGATCTGCTCCCCGACAACGAATTGACCCCTCTTGAATATTTAATGTCAGTTGCCGATGCACGCGAGCTGAACTATGACAAAACCATCCGCCACGCGCACGAGCTCTTGGAGCTTGCCGATCTTGCGGACAAAAAAGAGCGTCTGATCGTCAATCTTTCGCACGGTGAGAAGCGCATTCTCTGTTTGCTTCAAACCCTTTTGGGAAATCCCGAAATTTTGATATTGACCTCTCCGCTATCGGGGCTTTTGGCCAAGGATGCGCAAAAAATGCGTGAGCTTATCTCATATTTTGGCGACACGTATACAATTTTCCTTTGCACTCCCTCGACGCGCGATCTGAAGGAAATGTGCGACGAGATCCTTGTTTTGCAGGACGGTACGCTCAAAACGGTAACATCCGCCAATGATGAAGCATTGACGACAGAGTTCTCTGCCGCACCGGCGGAAGCGTCCGCTCCTCCCGAAGCTGACACTTCCCAAAGTAACCGCACAAAGGCTCTTTTGAAGCTGCTGATGCAAAAGAGCAGCGACTACGAGGTGCTTGACACCGACGAAAAGGAGGGCGAAAACTAATGTTCTCTGTTTATCGTAAAGAGCTAAAGCTCTATTTTCGCACCAAGTCGACCTACATCATCTTAACAATTCTTTTGGCGGCAGTTGGCATCTCGGCAACGATTCTTGCACCGATGGGTGGGTTGCAGTTCATTCCCGTTTATCTCACGCCCATCACACTCGCTCTCGTACCCCTCTTACCGATTTTTGCCGACCGCCGGCAAAAGCGCACGCACTTTGAAGATTGCTATTTTGCAATGGGCATCTCTCCCGTCTCCTTGACGGTTGGTCGATTTTTGGCATCTTTGACCGTGTTTTTGATACCCGTTTTGGAGTTAGCGCTCCTACCCACTCTGCTCAGTGCAATAGGCAACATCTCCTTTGGTAGTGTTTATACATCTATTTTGGGCTATGTTTTGCTTACAGCTCTGCTTATCTCCTTGGAGCAGGTACTCCTCGCCATTCTTCCTACTTCGCGCATTGGTGCAGTGTGCGCATACATCCCGCCTGTTGCATTTTATCTCTATCATTTTCTCATCACGCTCCTGCCCTTGGATGAGATTCCCCTCTCACTTATGACATCTATCAACCCCGTCGGATTGTTTTACGCCTTTACCTACGGACGCTTCCCCATTGCTGACCTTACCTCGCTTCTTTCGGGAATTGTTCTCTGCCTTGCGCTCGCAACCATCCTCTGCCGCAACCGCCGCGGAGATTTGCAGCTCCCCACGCGCCGCCGCAAGGCTAAAACCTTGGCGGCAGTTGCACTTGTTCTTTCGCTTTGCTTGAGTATGGGGGCGTCTCTCATTCCCGAGCATTTGATCAACCCGAGTGTTAAGAACGCCGAAACCTTTGAGATCGTTGCCGAAACAAAGGATTACCTCAAACAGCTTGAAGACGACGTAACCATCTATTATCTGGTGGACGGTGGCAAAAAATCGGCAGATATTGACATTCAATATTTTCTTTACGACCTTGCTGAGCTCTCGCCCCATTTGCGTGTAGAGATCATCAACACCGCAAAGGATTCTGACTTTTTGGCGCACTACGGTGCTACACAATTGAGCAACCAAAGCTTTGTTGTTGTTTCAAACGGTCGACACATTTTGCTTGACAACAATGACCTTTATCACTATTACAATGCAGATTTGCAAGCAAGTCTCTCACCTACACAATACGCCTATTATCTAAGCGCGTATGCCAATCAAAGCTCGGGACAGTATAGCGAGAATGCCATAGAATTCGGTGCTCAGCTCTACTCCTCGCAAACCACCGTGGCTTATTTTGACGGTTGCATGAGACTAACAAACGCCATTCATTACGTTACATCAGAAAATGTTCCCATCGCTAAAATTTACGGCTCACAAAACGCAATGGATGCATCCTTGCGCGACTACCTTATTGCCGGCGGTTACTATTTTGAAGAAATCCCTTCTCCTCTCAATATTGGAACGAATTGCGACCTGCTCATTCTCCATACCCCAAAAACCGATATTACCGAAGATGAAGCCAAGGCACTATCGAGCTACCTTGGGGACGGTGGAAAGGTCTTTCTTGTAACCTCTTGCATCTATCCGAACATGCCGAATCTGCATAGCGTAACGCAAAAATTCGGGCTTGACGTATTGGATGTTAAGAACATCGTGGGAGAGACCGATAAAGACTATTACTACTCTGCTGAACTCCCCTATTCCTTTTCGGCACACATCGCCTCGCGTGACAAATGTGAAATCACAACCGATTTTGATAGTCAATTTGTCGTAATAACCGCCCATGCCATTCAAATTGATGATAATACTCCGGATGGAGTGACAGTCGTCCCACTTCTGTATACGGGCGAGAAAACGGGCGCTTTGTATACAGTGGATGAAAATGGAAAATTGACAAAAGAAGAAAGCGAAGAAGCAAGCACGCAATACGTTTGCGCCGCTGTTGCTCAAAAGGGAGAGGGGACACTTTTGTGGCTCACTTCCCCTGAATCGGCATCAATCATCGCGTATAATTTCCCACAAACCGACAACTTCACACTCATTCGTTCTGCCATGAATTGGATGACCGACAATACCTACACAGGTGTGAGTATTTCCTCAACGCTGATGACCACCGACGGTTTGGCACTTGACACAAACGGTATTACCGTTTTAGGTATTGTTCTGATACTGATTTTGCCGCTGGCATTCATTATCCCCTCGGCGGTATACCTTTACAAACGCAAAAAACGTTAATTTCTCATCATCAAACGCTCTCCGCGTCCCTGTGGGCGCGGAGATTTTTTTTAAAAGGGTTGACAAATCTTGTAAAATGTATTACAATTGGGATATCCCAAATAAAATAAAAATTGGAGGGTAAAAATGAAACGGTTAATTTCTCTGTTACTTTTGCTCACGATTGGCTTGACGCTGTGTGCTTGTGATGGTTTCACAGTCACATTCAATCCAATCCAAACCACATCTGATGAAACCGCTCTTGATGGAACAACTCCTAAGGAATCCACTCCCGAAGAAACTTCTTCGGAAGGAACCACCACTCCCGAAGCAACTACTCCCGAAGGTACTACTCCCGAAGTAACTACTCCCGAAGGTACTACTCCCGAGGGAAGCACCACTCCCGACACTCCGGTAACACCCGACAAGCCAGAACTCTCCGCCAATATAGAGTCTGTCGGTTATCAGGTTTTCGGCATAACAGATAAAGCTGTTTTCCTGCGTGCAATCATTGACTCCGATGATAACGTCTACATTGATTTTAAAAACTTCTTTAACCAAATTGTTTCCCCTGTAGAGTTTGCAAATATGCCCTATGAGGAAACTCTCGAGTTTTGTAAATGGTATGTAGATGGAAAGCTCGCTCAAGCCGATACCAAGCTGTTTGGTGGTAGTGTCATAATTTGCAAACCAATAATAGTCGAAGACACTGTACTTCCGACACCTCCTGAAACGTCCATAACCCCCGATTACATCGGTATTCAACTTGCTTCTGCTACAAACGATAGCCACTCTCTCCGTGTAATTATAGATGCCAACGATGACACTTACATTGATTTGGCAAGCTTTGTTGAATTGATTTTCTTTCCCTCAATTGGTGGAGATGGAGATGACACCTATGAGGACTCTCTTACTGAGTACGATTGGTTTGTAGACGGAGCCCCCGCCAATGCCGACACCAAGGTGTTTGGTGGTAGCATTGTAACCCTCACAGAAAAAGAAAAACAAGAAGAACAACCACCCTCTATAGAAGATGGGGACGAAGTCACAATCGTTTTCTATCACACAATGGGTGCAAATTTGCGAGAGGTGTTGGATATATACATTGAAGAGTTTAATGAGCTTTATCCCAACATCACCGTTGAGCACAAGCAGGTTGGCGGTTATGACGATGTTTTCGCTCAAATCAAGACCGCGCTCACCGTTGGCGACCAACCTAACATTGCTTACTGCTATCCCGAACACGTAGCAGTCTATAACAAGGTTGGTGCTGTAAAAACCTTGGATGATTTTGTCGCTTCGTTGGAGACAATTACCCGTGCCGACGGAACGGTTGAACAAATTGGCTTGACACAGGCACAAATAGATGATTTTATCGACGGATTTTATGAAGAAGGCAGTGTATACGGCGATGACTTGATGTACACAATGCCCCTGTCTAAATCCACCGAGGTTCTTTACTACAACAAGACCTTCTTTGAGAAGCACAACATTAAGGTTCCCACCACTTGGGATGAAATGGAAGAGGTTTGCGCACAACTCAAAGCAATTGACCCCAACTGCATTCCCCTCGGCTATGACTCCGAATCAAACTGGTTTATCAATATGTGCCAGCAATTAGGTTCCCCCTACACCAGCGCAACCGGTGACCATTTCTTGTTTGACAATGAAACCAACCGCAATTTTGTTGCAAGATTCCGTGAATGGTACCAAAAGGGTTACGTAACCACCCAGGAACTTTTGGGTGCTTACACTTCCACCATATTCACCGAAACAGATCCCCACCCCTACTCAGTTAGATGCTATATGTCTATCGGTTCTTCTGCAGGCGCACAGCATCAACGCCCTGATAAGGGTGACGACGGCAAGTATCCCTTTGAGGTTGGCATTGCTCCCATTCCGCAGGTTGATCCCTCCAACCCCAAGGTGATCGCTCGAGGTCCTTCCCTTTGCATCTTTGAGGATGCTAACGAAGCAGAGGTTCTTGCTTCTTGGCTGTTTATGAAGTTCCTCACCACCAACGTTGGCTTCCAAGCTGAGTTCTCTATGGCTTCCGGTTACATTCCCGTAATCAAATCCGTTGAGGATCACCCCGTATACGCAAACTTCCTTAACAAGGCTGACGGCGGCAACAACATTGCTGCGCTGAGTGCAAAGGTTTGCTTGGGGCAAGCGGATGCTTACTTTACCTCTCCCGCCTTCGTTGGCTCCTCCGAAGCTCGTGACCAAGTTGGTATTTTGCTGCAGTATTGCATGTGCGATAATAGCGCAGCTACCGCAGAAGGTATTAAAAAAGCAT
>SVQS01000036.1 GCA_015065205.1 Oscillospiraceae bacterium | reverse complement strand
CCGTCGGGTTTTTCTCGACGGATTTCAACATTTATAGAAAATCGCTACAAAACTTGATGAAATTTGGGTTGTCATATTCGCGTGGCTTTTGTTCTGCGCTAAGTGTGACAGCCCCTTATTTTATCTTCTCTTTTGTGCAACTTCAAGCAGTGCTTCCGCAAGGAATGTATCAACAGATTTGGACACCGTCTCGCCTGCACGATTACGTACAGATACAGTTCCCTCTTCCACTTCCTTGGCACCAATGATGAGCATATACGGTACCTTTTGCAGCTGTGTATTGCGGATCTTGTAGCCAATGGTGTTGGAAGAATCGTCGAGCTCTACGCGCAGTCCGGCAGCCGAGAGCTTTTCGCAAACCGATTTTGCATATTCGATGTGCTCATCGCCAATGGGCAGAATACGAATCTGCTCGGGGGCAAGCCACAGTGGGAATGCACCTGCGTATTTTTCAATCAGGAGTGCGAGCGTTCTCTCATAGCATCCCATCGAGGTACGGTGGATGATATAAGGCGTTACCATTTGGTTGTTGGAGTCAACGTATTCCATGCCAAACTTCTTGGCAAGCAGCATATCGATTTGAATGGTGATAAGCGTATCTTCCTTGCCAAATACGTTCTTGATTTGGATATCGAGCTTGGGACCGTAGAATGCGGCTTCATCGATACCGATGGTATAGTTAACGCCGTTTGCGTCAAGGAGTTCTTTCATAATGCCCTGTGCCTCGTTCCATTGCTCGGGTGTGCCCTCGTACTTATCGGTGCGTGCGGGATCCCATTGCGAGAAGCGGAAGGAGCAATCCTCTTTCAGCCCCAGTGTTTCGAGCATATACATAGCGAGGTCAAGGCATCCCTTGAATTCTTCTGCCAACTGTTCGGGACGCAGAATGAGGTGTCCCTCAGAGATGGTAAACTGACGAACACGAATAAGTCCGTGCATCTCGCCCGAATCTTCGTTACGGAAAAGCGTAGAGGTCTCACCAAGGCGCATTGGCAAGTCGCGATAGGAGCGCTTTTTGTTGAGAAATACCTGATATTGGAAGGGACAGGTCATGGGACGGAGCGCAAAGCATTCCTTGGTTTCATCATAAGGATCTCCCAGAACGAACATTCCGTCAAGATAGTGATCCCAGTGACCGGAGATCTTATAAAGATCTCTCTTTGCCATCAAAGGTGTTTTGGTAAGCAGATAGCCGCGCTTTTGTTCCTCGTCCTCTACCCATCTTTGCAGTAGTTGGATAACGCGTGCACCCTTGGGAAGCATAACAGGAAGTCCCTGACCAATGGAATCAACTGTGGTGAAGAGCTCGAGCTCACGGCCAAGCTTGTTGTGGTCGCGCTTGAGGGCTTCTTCCTGCTGTTGCAGGTAAGCGTTCATCTCATCCTTGGAAGGATAAGCGATACCGTAGACACGTTGGAGCATCTTATTGTTTTGGTCACCCTTCCAATAAGCGCCGGTGCATTGTGTCAGCTTGAACGCCTTGACGGCACCTGTGCTGAAGAGGTGAGGCCCTGCGCAAAGGTCAGTGAATTCGCCCTGACGGTAGAAGCTGATAACAGCATCCTCGGGGAGTTCTTCAATCAGTTGAACCTTGTAAGGCTCGTCCTTCTCTTGCATCAGCGCGATCGCCTCGGCTCTGGGAAGCTCGAAACGCTCAATTTTGAGGTTTTCCTTGACGATCTTCTTCATCTCACCTTCAATAGCCTTGAGAGCATCAGCACCGAAAGGAACCTCGGAGTCGATATCATAGTAGTAACCGTTGTCAATGGCAGGACCGATCGTCAACTTTGCGGCAGGATAGAGTCTCTTTACTGCCTGCGCCAAAATGTGAGCGGCGGTGTGACGGAAGAGATGCTTACCTGCGGCATCCTCAAAGGTGAGGAGCTTTACTTCGGTGTCAGCCGTCAACTCTTGCGTCAGAGCTACGGTCTTACCGTCAATCTCAGCACCGATAACGGCACGCGTGATGAGCTCCATATCCTTTGCCGCATCATAAACGGTTACGGGAGCATCGTATTCTCTTACTTGATCCAAAATTTTAATTTTCATGGTTGGTTTCCTTTCTATATGTGAGAAAAAAATATAAAACAAATTAACTTTGCACTCTGCACTTCTTTGCACTCTGCACTCTGCACTAAAAAACACACCCCGACAGATACCAAAAGGCCTCTGTTCGGGGTGTGGATCATTTCCGCACGGTTCCACCCGGACGTTTTACTTCATTTTGTATGGAATTTTGCGGTTTGGTGGTACCCTGTGCGTTTGCATCAAGACCTTTCAGCGAATCCCGCTTGGGAAACGGTCTATTCTCTGCGGATGCGAGGCACACAAGACGTGTCCGAACCGGTTGACGAATCAATCATCAAAAGAAAATGGCGCGGGTTGCTTTTTATTTGCGCGGTTGTATGCAGAACGAGGATTGTAGATCTCGCGCCAATCAAGGTCGCCGCGGTCAAGCGCGGTAACAATGACCTCTGCAGTGGCAATGTTGGTGGCCACCGGAACATTGTAAAGGTCGCAAAGGCGCAACAATTCGGTATCGATCTCTTCCATCTGCGCATCGGGTCGTGTATCCTTAAAATACAGGAGCACGTCGATCTCATTGCAGGAAATGCGGGATGCGATCTGCTGCTTGCCGCCGTGAATACCTGCCATCAGGCGCTCGATCTCAAGCCCTGTAGCATCGGAAATATACTTTGCTGTAATGCTGGTAGCGCAAAGATTATGCTTTGAGAGAATGCCGCAATATGCGATACAAAACTCAGTCATCAGTTCTTTTTTCAGGTCGTGAGCAATGATTGCTATCTCCATAAGAGACTATCACTCCTTTCTGTTGCCGAACAAAACTGTTCGGAAGGGTTCGCTATGTTTATTAAAATGCCAATCCACGTTATTATAACACAAGAAGCCGCGCATTGTCAAGAGAATTCGGGATATTTTTTGCTTTTTTCTTTTGAAAGTATGCAAAAGGTGCATCATTCCCTCTTATTCGTATTTTGCGCGGTTGCCCCCAATGTACTTCGGGCGCGTACGCGCCGCCAAGAGAACAGCATTTCCGATGCATTTTTGTTGCAGTCTTACAGGAACAGCTACACGGCGCAAATGCATACCGATAAGTGTTCCACCGATATCCAGTCCTGCCTGCGCGCAAATTTCCTCAACTGCTACGGGGGAAGCAAAGTTCTTCCACGCAGTAGTAGCAAACGAGCCGCCTGCCTTGGGCTGCGGAACTACGCAGACTTCTTCAAGACCACAGGTCTTGGCACACTCACGCTCGATAATGAGAGCGCGGTTGAGATGCTCACAGCACTGTGCCGCAAGATAGATGTCCTGCTCTTTTAAAATTGGATAAATAGCCTCAAAAACAGCCTCAGCTGCCTCGATACTCGAGCCGTGACCGATGGTCTCGCCAACAATCTCGGAAGAAGAACACCCTACAACGAGAATGTCTCCCTTTTTGAGTCCTGCCATCGAAATCAGTTCGGTAGCGGCACTTTTTGCTTGTTGTTTAATCAATTCGGTATTCATATCGTCCTCACTTTACCAATTGTCGCTTCCATCGTCGGGAATTACGCGCTCAACGGCGGTGATAGCACACTCGATCATACCGTCGTCGGGCTCAAAAACAGTCAGATGTTGGAGCCATACGCCGGGGAGCGAGATGATGCGCGTGAGGGCGTTATCGTGTCTGCCTGCAAACTTGATGAGCTCATAGCCGACCCCCACGATAATGGGCAAAAGTGCAAACTTAACGAGAATGCGCCAGCCAAGAGGAAGCACTTCTCCGCTTATTGCTGCAGAAATGGGGTCGATAAAAAAGGAGATGAAGATGCTGACAAGAATCATTAAAATGAGGAACGACGTTCCGCAACGGGGATGGAAACGGCTTTGCAGACGTACATTTTCAACCGTCAATTCAAGACCTGCTTCATAGCAAAAAATGGTCTTATGCTCGGCACCGTGGTACATATAGGTGCGACGAATATCCTTCATCAAAGAGATGGCCGCCATATATCCAATAAGCAAAACGACCTTGAGAACGCCCTCAATGGCAGATTTCCAAATAGAATTGAGAACAAGGTTATCCCCCTCGATTATGGGAGCCACAAGACCGTACAAAAATGTGGGCAAAAGCATAAAGAGACCAATAGCAAGGCCAAAGCCAAGCACGACGCTGATGACAGACACGAGAGTCATCATCCATGCGGGCATTTTGTCCTCTTCTTTTTTTGTTTCTTCTTTTTCTTCGGTAGGTTGCTCTTCGGTTTGGACTGTAGGAGTTTCTTCTACAGCTTCGGCAGCTTTCTTCCCTTTTTTCTTCTTGGGCTTTTCCTCGACGATATCCTCAAGTCCCGAAAGCTCTGCTGAGCGCATCAGGCACTTGTAACCAAGCACCATCGTATCAACATATCCAATTACGCCGCGGATGATGGGCCAACGACAAAATGCGGGGCGTTTTTTACTGGTGGTTCCAAACTCCTCTATAACGATCTCGCCCTTTGTATTACGGACAGCCATTGCGGTCATCTTAGGACCGCGCATCATAATGCCTTCCATCAAAGCCTGACCGCCAATTGAAGTCTTACGGCGACAAGCAATCAATTCATTTTTTTCTTTCAATTTGGGTTCCTTTCTTATGCGACGCGCGCATAATCACAAATTACGTATATGTTACACCTTTGTTGTGAACTACATATGAACAAATAAGAAAATTCTCTTTTTTTATTCGGTATACTGTCCGCGCGGATGGCAAACAAAGGCTTTATAACCTTTTTCTTGCAGAACAAAGCAAGCCTGCTCTGCTTCGGATTGGGCTTCAAAAACGCCGAAAACAGAGGGCCCGCTACCACTCATCATAGCCCGACGAGCACCGTTTTCGCGTAAGATACGCTTGATGATGTTAACATCCTTGTTTTCTTCCGAAACGATATCCTCAAAAATGTTGTAAAAACAAGAACAGGATGCCGAAAGCGCATCATTTCGCCAAAGTTCAATCAGTTCGTTTACATCGATATTTTGTTGACAGGATTCCTCGAAAAAGCCGTATTTTTCATCCAAAGCAGCATAGGCTTGGGGGGTTGAAACACCTTTATCGCCAACAGCAATTACCAACGTGCAGGATGGCATATCACAAATGCGTTTCAAAACCTCGCCAACTCCCCCAGCGAGCATTGCACCGCCACGAATACAGAACGGAACATCGGCACCGAGACAGAGCCCGATTTCGCAGAGTTCCTCGGTTGTAAGAGGCTCACCGCACAAGTGGTTGAGCGCGCGCAAAACAGCGGCTGCATCGGCACTTCCCCCTGCGAGCCCCGCCGACATAGGAATGTGCTTTTGAATCATAATCTGCACCGTTCCCGTCAAGTGCATATGCTGCAAAAAACGCTCGGCGGCGCGCCAAGCAAGATTGCGACAATCGGTTGGCAATTCACCATTTCCCGAAACAGAGAGCGTAATATTCGATTGCGGTGCGGGCTTAAAATCAACCGTTACCAGATCGCACAACGATACTGTCTGCATCACGCTGACGATATCGTGATAACCATCGGGGCGGCGGAAAGTAATATTGAGGTAGGTGTTGATTTTGGCGTTGGCTCTTTCGGTGTGCATTCTTTTTCCTCTCAATGGATATTTCACCATTATTTTATCACAAAACGCGCGCCTTTTCAATATTTTTTGTAAATAATATTTGAAAATAAAAGAAAAGGCTTGACGAGACGGAAATTTTGGTATAAAATTATTATGGAATATTTTGTGTTCAAAGGAGTAGTTCGACAATGACATCCCCGAAAAAGGAAAGCGGCAATCATCAACTCATCAATCGGCTTTTGCTGATAGCAGGCGGATTTTTGCTTCTATTGATGATAGCCTTTTATAGAGAAATTAACACATGGCTTGCCGTTGTAATTGATATTCTCAGTCCCGTAATATTAGGCCTCATTTTTGCTTATCTTCTCAATCCTATATTTCGACTTTTGGAGCGAAGGGTGTTTTACCGCGTGTACCCCTCCGCCGCTCGTCGTGCGCTTTCCTTGCTTTTGACATACATTGCAGCACTCCTTTTGATAGGTCTTATTGTGTTACTCATTCTTCCCCAACTGATTTCTACTTTGATGAACTTTATTTCCAACTATCAATTCTACGTTGACGGCGCGATCGCAAGCGTTAACGGGGTGATAGAAAGCATTAACGGTGTGATCTTCAATTTCTTCAATATCAAAAATGCCTTGAATTATATTGATGCCAGCATTGTCACTACTCTCTTCAACAATATTTTGGGAGAGCTGACCGAGGCAATTCCCGACCTGACCAACAAAGCAAGTCTATTTATTTCCGGTGCCACAGATGTTATTTTTGCTATTTTCATTTCCATCTATCTGCTCACATCCAAGGAAAAACGCTATGCGCAAATTATGAAATTCCGCAATGCGATCTTCAGCGATAAGATCAACCAAAGAATTACAAAAATTTGTACCACCGCAAACAACCTGTTTGGCAAATTCGTTGAGGGACGTTTGCTTGACTCTCTCATCGTCGGTGTTTTGACCTATATCACCATTTCTATTTTTCAAATTCCGTACGCACTCCTCATTGCTTCCTCAATTGCGGTTTGGAATATGATCCCTGCCATCGGTTTTTTGATCGGCTTTGTTCCCTCTTTTATTATTCTGCTCTTTACGGATGCCACTCTGCTCTTTCCATTTACTCTAATTATGTTTCTCATCTATCAAATAGACAGCAATATCATCAGCCCGAGAATTGTTGGTTATAACACCGGCGTTGGCCCTTTGTGCGTCATTATTGCTGTTTGCACCATGGGAACGATGTTCGGCTTTATCGGTTTGATCATCGCTGTACCCTTGTTTGCAACACTGTTGAATTTGGCAGACGATCTCATTCACGAGCGTTTGCAACACAAGCGTATGCCCGATGATACCGAAAACTATTTTGCTCCCGACCTTTCAATGGACTATATGCATATGTCAAAATCCCGTCTTGGACGCATCATCGTGCGAATTGAGAAGCGCGCCCTGCACATCATCAATCAAATTGCCGGCGGTCACGAAAACAAATTGAGCAAAAAAGACCGCAGCTTTCTTTCCTTCTACCAAAATGCCCGCAAAATGAATCTGCTCTCCGAGGCTCCTCCCGAGGTTTTGGTACAGTTCTCTGCCGAATCTGTTGAAAAAAATGTACGCGCCGAAAGCAATGCACGTTACGAAGAGATGCTCGAAAATGTGATTGAGGGCATGCAAGACGATAAGGTAGGAGGTGTCCAAGCATGAGAAACCGTAAACAAATCAAGCTTTTCGCTCTTTATGTCGTCCTAGCACTTTTAGCAGTCATATTCGTCATTATTAAGCGAGAAAGCTTTACCTCTTTTCTGGGACAAATCTTCCGTATTTTGCGTCCCGTAATCATCGGTGCTGTGATTGCATATTTGTGCAACCCTATCTTCCGTATGTTCGAACGGCTTGTTTTCTCGGGCATACGCTCCTTCTCTTTCAGAAGAACGCTCTCCCTGATTGGCACCTATATCGTACTCGCTCTCATTTTTGCTGTTTTATTGATGCTGATTATTCCGCAACTTTTGACAAGTGTACTTGACTTCTTGGAAAATTACGAGGTTCTTCTTGCAACAGCGTTGGATAATGTAAATGGACTTTTGGGACAAATCAATGCTCGCTTCAATTTGCAAATCCCCCCCGTTAAGGCCGACACCTTGAAGCACGGTTTTGATTGGATCGTGCAGAACGTTGACGTTGACGCGCTGATGGACCGTCTGCTCTCCGGCAACACCATTTTGATCTTGTTCGAATATATTGGAGACACCTTCTTTATTTTGACCGACATCATATTCGGCCTCTTTATCTCCATTTATCTGCTCGCCGGCAAAGAAAGGCATTATGCAGGAATCATGCGTATGAGAAAAGCGCTTTTCAATCATCGCATTAACGAACGCATCACCCGTATTTGCACCATTGCCGATGAATCCTTTGGCGGATTTTTGCGCGGTAAAATCTTGGACTCCACCATTGTTGGTGTGCTGGTGTATATCATCATATCCATTATGGAAGTTCCCTACGCACTCCTGATTGCGGTTCTCATCGGTATTACCGATATTGTTCCCGTAGTAGGTCCTTTCATCGGTGTTATTCCCTCAGCTATTATTATTCTTTTGACCGACCCTATCAAGGTCATTCCCTTCCTGCTCTGTATTCTCATTGTTCAACAAATCGACGGTAATATCATTGCTCCTAAAATTCTTGGTGAAAACACAGGTGTGAGTTCCTTGTGCGTTATGATAGCCATTACCGTTATGGGTGCTATTTGGGGCTTGGCGGGAATGGTGCTCGGAGTTCCGCTCTTTGCAACCATTATTGAGCTTACCAACGAGTTTCTGAATAAGCGTTTGCACGATAAAGGTCTGCCAACCGAAATTGAGGATGCCGAAACAGAAAAAAAGGAAAGTTCGATATTCCGTCGCGAGGCAATCAATCTTGCCGACGGTCAAGGTCCCTTGACGAATAGTGAAAAAACACATCTGTTGGCATTCGCTCTTGCCAACAAATATGACCTTTACACTCCCCAAAGCAATAATACTCTTGCTACCTGCGTGAGTGAATATCTTGATATGACACAGAAAAAAAAGATACAAGAGCCTATTGCAGAAGAAGCTGCTAATGAAATTCTCTGTGACTCTGCAAATGCAGAAGAAAAAAGCGATGCACAATCGGATCTTTTGGAAGAATAAAAAGCGGAGGGCACTATGAACGGCACTTTTACAACAAAGGATTTTGCCACCTATTCTCCGGAGAATGTGATAGCCGAAAATTTAGAGGAATTGACTCGGCGCGAAGATCTTCTTGGCGAGTTGGAAATCGCACATTTGCGTGAGCTCGCCAAGGAGATAGCGCAGAGGGATGATATTGCCGATTTGTTATCCTCACTTCATGATTATCGCATCTCTCCGATCGATCCCTGTGAAAACGTGTTAACCAATAATACCGAGCTACTTTTACGCTCACGCAAGATGTTGGAGACACGGCAATGCATGCTCCTTTGTATGGCTCTTTACCAAGAATTAAGCGACCGTGCACCACTCCTGCCCGTGCTCTTTCCGGATGAATACGAGATTGCACCGCATACTGTGGGACGCATCGTTTATCAGCACAACAGTTATGCCGACGATGCTTATCTCGCATTTGCAAAGCTTATTCCAAATGCACGTGCAGCTTATGCACACAACTTTCAAACAGCCTGCCAAGAAGTCTTTGATGGGCATTGCGAATACTGCATTCTGCCGATTGAGAACGCAGTAGAAGGTGAACTGATTGGTTTTGCCAAGCTTATCTCACAATACGATCTAAAAATTGCCGCTGCTTGTGATATTGCAGGTGCAGATGCCTCGCGCAAAACACGCTTTGCACTTTTGCGGCGCAATATGCTCCCATTTTTTGCCTCTGCTGTCGAAACAAACGAGATCTTTCGTTTTTCTCTCCCCTCGCAATCCGCCTATTTAATGGCTGATATTTTGAGCGCTGCAAGGTTTTTTAAGCTCACCTTTCTTTGTGCCAATACTCTCCCCATTGATAAGGAAGGTGCTACTGCATGCTTCAATTTGACGTTTGACATCCGCGGGGGGGATTTATATCCTTTTTTGCTCTATTTGGCAATGATCGCCCCGCAATATACACCCATCGGGATTTATTCTCACATCAAACAGAAAGGACTGTAAATATGGATCGTTTTACCTATCACACGCGCGGCGTATGTTCACGCGCTATTGACATAGCTATTGAAGATGGCATCATTACCGAGGTTCGCTACCTCGGCGGTTGCTCGGGAAATACACAAGGGGTTGCCGCGCTTGTACGAGGAATGTCCGTAAAGGATGCTATTGAACGTCTTTCGGGCATTCGTTGCGGCTTTAAAAGCACATCATGCCCCGACCAGCTCGCACAGGCACTTTCTGCATATCTTGAAAAGAACTGACGTATTCTTTTTTTGGGATATATCTCCGGTCAAATCTACATCTTATACTTCGGAGGAAATTTTATGAAAGAATTTTGGAACATCTATTATGAATGGCTAAAATCGGATGCACTGACCGAAGCCGAAAAGGCTGAACTGCGTGCAATTGAGAGCGACGAGGACGAGGTTGCTTTACGCTTCTCTTGCGGACTTTCCTTTGGAACAGCCGGCTTGCGCGGCACGATGAAAACAGGATTGAATGCAATGAATGTGCACACTGTTGCACATGCTACACAAGGTCTTGCCAACTTGATCGTTCGCGAAGGTCGCGCCAATGATGGCGTTGCTATCGCTTGTGACAGCCGTCTCAATTCCCAAACCTTTGCCGAAACTGCCGCTTGTGTTCTTGCCGCCAACAATATTAAAGTTTACCTTTTTGATTCTTTACGCCCCACCCCCGAGCTTTCGTTTACTTTGCGTGAGCTCTGTTGTGTTGCAGGTATCAATATCACGGCTTCTCACAATCCCAAAGAATACAACGGCTACAAGGCCTATTGGGAGGACGGTGCACAGCTCCCTCCCGAGCACGCTGATACAGTAGCCGCAGAGATTGCCCGTCTTGATATCTTCAAAGACGTCAGGAAGATGCCCCTGAACGAGGCACTTGACGCAGGTCTTGTTACCATTATTGGAGAAGAAATGGACGAAAAGTATCTTGCAAACGTAGCAGCGCAAGCGGTTAATCCCGATGCCATTACAACTGTAGCGGATGAACTCAAAATCGTCTATACGCCTCTGCACGGAACGGGCTACCGTCTTGTTCCCGCTATCCTCAAACGTGTAGGACTGAAGCATCTTTACACCGTTGATGAGCAAATGGTCATTGACGGCAACTTCCCCACAGTAAAAAAGCCAAACCCCGAATATCCCGAGGTGTTTGCTCTCGGCATCGAGATTGCGAACAAGGTTGGCTCCGACCTCGTGATTGCGACCGACCCCGATGCTGACCGCGTGGGCGTTATGTCACGCACACCCGACGGCTCCTTTACCACCATTACAGGCAACCAAATGGGTGCGCTTTTAGTCGATTATATCATCACCGCTTACAAAGAGACGAACACGATGCCGCACAATCCTTACGTAGTCAAAAGCATCGTTACCAGTGAGCTTGCCGCAAAGATTTGCGCCGCCAATGGCGTTAAGATGCACAACGTGCTCACAGGATTTAAGTTTATTGGTGAGGTCATCAAAAACTATGAAAAGACCGGTGACGGAAGTTTTTTGTTCGGCTTTGAAGAAAGCTACGGTTACCTCAAGGGTACGTATGCACGCGACAAGGATGCCGTTGTAACCGCTATGCTCATTTGCGAGATGACCGCCTTCTACAAGTCGCGCGGAATGACACTTTCGGATGCTCTCTCCGCACTCTTTGAAAAATACGGCTTCTGCCTTGAGCAAAACGTAGAGATCTATATGGAAGGTCTTGAAGGTCCCCGCCGTATGGCCGCTTTGATGGACGGCTTGCGTAATAATCCCCCCACCGAGTTTGGCGGCGTTTCCGTGACTCTTGTAGGTGACTACGGTGCCGGAACCATTACCGAGGATGGCAAGGTTCATCCCACGGGACTGCCCTCTTCCAACGTGCTTTACTATCGCCTTTCCAATGGGGACGTTATCGTTGCACGTCCTTCGGGAACAGAACCCAAAATCAAGTTTTATTATATGCTTGAAGCTGACAACCGCGCCGAGGCTGAGGCAAAGCTTGCAAGCTATCAAAAAACGCTGAACGCACTCTCCGAGAACGCTTGATTTTCACGCGCCCTCGTTTTCGTTCTCCAAAAAGGAGGTGTTTCTAATGCCCGAAACCAACGTTTTGGAATTTGAAGCGCTGCAAGAACTTCTCTTGCAGAAGAAATATGCTGAACTTATACAAGAAATAGACAAATGCAACCCTGTAGATGCCGCAGATTTACTCTCACAATTTCCCGAAGATCAGGTCTCGCGCGTATTCCGACTTTTCAAAAAGGACATAGCCGCCGAGGTGTTTGCAGAGCTGGATTCTGACTTGCAGGAATTGATCATTCTGCATATGACCGACCGTGAAATCGGTCAAATGCTGGAAGAACTCTACACCGACGATGCCGTTGATATGCTGGAGGAAATGCCCGCGAGCGTTGTGAAGCGCATCATGAAAAATGCCACTCCCGAAACGCGCGAGGAAATCAACCGCTTCCTCGCTTACCCCGAGGAAAGCGCGGGAAGCGTTATGACCAGTGAGTTCATCGACTTGCGCAAAAATATGACCTGCGAAGAAGCCATTACACGCATTCGCCGCATCGGCCTTGACAAGGAAACAGTCTACGTAGCTTACGTTACCGACGCAAAGCGCGTTCTTGAGGGCGTTGTTGCCCTCAAGCAACTGCTTTTTGCCGAGCCCCATCAGTTAATCGGTGACATTATGAACGAGAATGTTCTTTATGCTTCCACACACGATGACCGAGAAATGGTTGCGAATATGATTTCGCACTACGGCATCATCGCTCTCCCTATCGTTGATAAAGAAAAACGCTTGGTCGGTCTTGTCACCGTCGACGACGCTCTCGAGGTTATTGAAACCGAGGCTACTGAGGATATTGAAAAAATGGCAGCCATGCTGCCAAGTGACAAGCCATATCTCAAAACTACTGTTTGGGAAACTTGGAAGCAACGTGTACCGTGGTTGCTCCTGTTGATGCTGACTGCTACCTTTACCAGCACCATCATCACCAAATATGAGGCAGCAATTGGTACTTACGCCATTCTCACCGCATTCTTCCCTATGCTGATGGGTACGGGCGGTAACGCAGGCGGACAAACCTCGGTTGCCATCATTCGTGCGCTTTCTTTGGGTGAAATTGAACTCAAAAATGTGCTTCGTGTCTTTTGGAAAGAGCTTCGCGTTGGTGTTCTTTGCGGTGCGACCTTGGCGGTTGCTACCTTTGTGAAAGTAATGGCTATTGATTTTCATTTTCAAATGTATTCCACCTCCACATCGGGTGACGTGCAAAACAATTTGATTATTTCTCTTGCCATTTGTGCAACCGTGTTCTCTGCCATTGTAGTAGCAAAAGCAGTAGGAACACTCC
>SVQS01000035.1 GCA_015065205.1 Oscillospiraceae bacterium | reverse complement strand
AGCGCATCATACCACTGATGAAGGAGGGCGGCGGCTATATTTTTGCATCCGACCACTCCATTCCCAATTCGGTCTCCCTGCAAAACATGAGGGAGATCGCTGCCCTTGCGCATAAGCTTGGGAAATACTGATTTTACTTTTTAAGGAGAAAATAGCGATGAATGCACGGGAACGCTGTCTCAATATTTTGCATTACAAGAAGGCAGACCGTATGCCTGCCGTTCACTTTGGCTATTGGCAACAGTTGCTCGATGAATGGGCAGCACAAGGTCACATTTCCGCCGAGCTTGCCAAAAAAGCCGGAGCAGACGGCAGCGATGCGCAAAAGGAACTCGATAAGATCATTGGCTGGGATTGCGTTTGGGGACATAGCGTAAATATACATACCGGTTTGTACCCCTATTTCGAGCGCAAGGTTTTGGAAACGCTCCCCGACGGAACACAACGCGTGCAAACGGGCACGGGTGTCATTGAACGCATCAAGCCCGGCATTGCTTCCATTCCCTCGGAGGACGACTATCTGCTTAAGGATAGAGAAGCTTTTGAAAAGTTTTACCGTTCCAGAATGCAATATACCCCCGAGCGCTACAACACCACGTATTTTGAGACCTTTAACGAAACACGTGATAAAACCGTGCCGATCGGTATCGGTCTTGGCAGCGTGATGGGGCACATCCGCGACATTTGCACAGTTGTGGGGATGAGTTATTTGATGTACGACGAGGACGAAGATCTGTTTGCCGACATTGTCGATACCTATGCCGAGATGCAATACAAATGTGCTGAAGTAACGTTGGCAACGGGAGCACGATTTGACTTCGGGCATTATTGGGAGGATATCTGCTTCAAAAACGGCCCATTGCTTTCTCCCGAGATTTTTGACGAGCTTTGTGCCAAGCACTACAAACGCCGCAATGAACTTTGTCACAAGTATGGCATTGATATTATTTCCCTTGACTGTGACGGCGTAACCGAAAAGTTGATCGGCACGTGGCTGGAGAATGGTGTTAACGTCCTCTTTCCCATTGAGGTTGGCGTTTGGGGCGACCAATTTGAGCCCGCCCGTAAAAAATACGGCGAAAGCCTTTTGGGCGTGGGCGGTATGGATAAGACCGCGCTCCGCAAGGATAAAAAAGCGGTAGATGCCGAAATTGAGAGAATGAAGCGGCTGGCTTCGATGGGCGGATTCATTCCTTGCCCCGATCATCGCCTGATGCCCGGCTCAAAATTTGAGCTTGTGCAATATTATGCTGAGGAAATCAAGAAGATCAAGATTTGATTTTTTCTTGCGAACCAAAGGAGAAAACAATGAACGGTACACAAAGAGTCCGCAACACCATTTTAGGGCTTCCCACCGACCGCCAACCGATCTATGGTTGGGTGGCTTGGAACCTCAGAGACAAATTTGCCGCCACGTGGGGAACACCCGAGGCATTTGAAGATCACTACGAATTTGATGCCGCGCACATTTTCGGTCATCCCTGTCCCTTTGATAAAGGGCTTGTTGAGCGTTTGAAGCGCGAGAATGACGAGCTTACCCCCGATCTTCTTATTGAGGAAGCATTTCACGTTTCCCCCAAAAAAGGAGATTATACTGCTCTCAAAGCAGCTTTTGATTATCACAAATCCAAGGGGCGCTTTTGCTACGTGCAAACGCCCGGATTTTTCGAGTTTTTCAATGAAGTGTTCGGTATTCAAAACCAGCTGATGTATCTGCTTTTGTACCCCGAGGAGCTCGGCGAGTTTTACCGACGTCAAGCCGATTGGATCATCGAATTTGCCGACATCTGCATCGATATGGGTATGGATTGCATCCATATCTCCGATGACTGGGGAACGCAAAGAGACTTGATGTTCGCTCCCGACCTCTGGCGCGAACTGATCAAGCCGAATCTTGGGCGTGTTATTGACCACGTACATTCGCGCGGTGTGTTCGTTAGCCTGCACTCCGACGGTTGCATCGATAAGATCACCGACGACTTGGCGGAAATCGGCATCGATATGGTGCACCCGTGGCAGGAAAGTGCTGGGATGTCGTATGATACTTACATCGAAAAATATGCTGATAAGTTCGCCATACTTGGCGGTCTTTGCGTGCAATCGGCGGTTGGAATTCTGCCGCAGGCAGAGCTGCTTGACGAAATCAGACGTGTGTTTGCAAAAATGCACGGTCGTCGTTGGATCTGTTGCACCACGCACTTTGTGCAATCGCATTGCACGATGGAAGATCTGAATGCCGCATACGATCTCGTTTACGAGCTTGCGCGCAGTGAAATCCCAAGTCAAAATTGAGGAAGAAAACAATGTCAAATTACAATATGAAACAATGGATTGCCGATCTCATCGGCAACCACCACAAAAAGCCGATGCCGATCCTTTCGTTCCCGTCTGTGAGTTTGCTTGGCGTTAATGTAAGAGAGATGATCTCGGATAGCACTCTGCAAGCGCGCGGTATGCAAGCCGTGGCAGAGAATACCCCCGCGGCGGCATCGGTCAGCTTTATGGACCTCTCGGTTGAAGCCGAATGCTTTGGCGCAACCGTTACCGTCACCGATGATGAAGTGCCTACCATCAAAGGGCGTATCATCAATGACGCGGACGAGGCAGAGGCGCTTGCTGTTCCCACAGTGGGGAGCGGCAGAACGGGGATCTATCTTGACGCTATTCAAAAAGCGAAAGAAAGCATTACCGACCGTCCCGTTCTCGCGGGCATGATTGGGCCTTTTTCGCTTGCGGCGCGCCTTTTTGATGTCTCCGAAATTATGATGGATTGCTATGACGATCCCGATATGGTACATACGGTGCTCCAAAAATGCACGCAGTTTCTCATTGCTTACGCCAAAGCTTACCGCGAGGTTGGAGCTGACGGTATTGTAATGGCAGAACCCGTAGCAGGGTTGCTTTCTCCCTCTTTGGAAGAGGAATTTTCCGCACCTTATGTCAAACAGATCGTGGATGCTGTGCAAGATGATCACTTTATCGTCATCTACCACAACTGCGGCGACAACGTTCCCAAGATGCTTCCGTCCATTCTTTCCACAGGGGCGGCGGCGTATCATTTTGGCAACGTTGTGGATTTAGAAAAGGATATTCTCAAAAAAGTTCCTGCCGATGTGGTAGTAATGGGCAACATCGACCCCGTAGGTGTTCTTCGCATGGGGACGCCCGATTCGGTTCGCGAGGCGACTACCGAACTCCTCAAAAAATGCACACCGTATCCCAATTTTGTGCTGTCCTCGGGTTGTGACATTCCGCCCAAGACTCCGTGGGAGAATATCAATGCCTTCTTCTCAGCGGCAGAGGAATTTTATAACAAATAAAGGAAGAACTATGATAACATTCGATCAAATCCGAAGTTTGTTCGCATTTGAAACACAAGGTAAGTACTGTCTTGAAATTGAATTTTCGGTAAATGGAAGTGACAAATTCGACAATTGTTGGATGGGGAAATCGTTTAACAGAAAGACGAAAAAAGACGTCTATTGGTTCGGCTTAACTGCCGATGGTAGCAATGCATTTGACTATCCATCCTTTGAAGAGTTTGCATCGGCAAAGGTGTTCGATGGTGCGTCTCTTTCTCAAATTTGGGAAGAAGTAACGGTTTTGACAGTTGACGGTTGCGACCCCGAAGATCCGTACGTTGCAAATAGGATGAAGAAACAAATGAAGTCTATACTCATCACCGGTGCCGCCGGCGGCATGGGACGCGCAACCGTCGATTTGTTTGCCGCACAGGGGTATCACGTATTTGCGCTTGACCGTGTGGCAATCGAGGCAGGGGAGCGCATTACTCCTATCGTTGCCGACCTCACCGACGAAAAAAGCGTTCAAAGAGCCGTTGTGTCGGTTTCTCAAATGACCGATAAGCTCGATGCCATCATTCACTTTGCAGGCGTTTATATGCTCGATTCTCTTGTGGAAATATCCACTGAGGCGTATGAGCGTATATTCGATATCAATGTGCGCGGTGTGTATTTGGTCAACAAGCATTTCTTACCGCTTTTGGACAAGGGAAGTCGTATTCTTATTACCACAAGTGAGCTCGCACCTCTTGATCCGCTTCCGTTTACGGGCATTTATGCTATCACCAAAGCCGCGCTCGATAAATACGCTTATTCCCTCTGTATGGAGCTGCAGCTTTTGGGCATTTCTGTTTCCGTTCTGCGCGCAGGCGCGGTAGAGACGAATATGCTTGGTGCATCTACCACGGCACTCGATCGCTTTTGCGAGGGGACACAGCTCTATTCTTGCAATGCCAAGCGTTTTAAGGGCATTGTAGAACGTGTTGAAGCAAGATGCATTCCGCCTACGCGGATTGCACAAAAGTGTTTTTGCATCATTGGTAAGCGGCATCCCAAATTCGCATACAGCATCAATCGAAATCCCTTACTTTTGATGCTGAATATTCTCCCAAAACGCTTGCAGCTATGGATTATTAAGCGGGTTTTGCGGTGAGGGAAATTCAACTCTGAGAGGAGGTAACACAATGCTGAAAAAGCTGTACGAAAAAAGCAATATTTGGTTTGCGGTTGCGTGGATCGTTGCCTACTGTGTACTGATGTCGGTGGGGGACTCCCTCTCCCAAATGCTCGGTGTGCAAAAATCGGTCACGCTTCCCATTGCGCTGCTGCTTTCGGTAATTCTGTTCGTCTTTTTGAAGAAGAATCAGCTGTGTGAAGAATACGGTCTGTGCCCCTCGAAAACATCTGCGCGCGCAATGCTTTATTATCTGCCCGTTCTTTTGATGCTGACTGCCAATTTGTGGTTTGGCGTCACGCTCAATTACGGCGCTGTGGAAACCGTGCTCTACATTCTGACGATGTTTGGTGTAGGTTTTTTGGAGGAAGTCATTTTTCGTGGACTTCTGTTCAGTGCGATGAAGAAAGAGAACCTTACATCCGCTATTATCGTTTCCAGCGTGACTTTTGGTATTGGACACATCATCAATCTTGTCAACGGCTCGGGGGCAGATCTTTTGCCAAACCTTTTGCAAGTGATTTACGCCACCGCGGCGGGATTTATGTTTGTAATGATGTATTACAGGAGCAAGAGTCTTATCCTTTGCATCGCCGCTCATGGACTTTTCAATGCCATCAGCGTTTTTGCAACCGACAGTCTGACAAACGAGCAGCGTATTCTTTCCTGTATTCTGCTTACTGTTATCACGGGAGGATATGCGACCTATCTTGCCTTGGCATGTAGAGATAAAAGAGAAGAAAAAAGCAATTTACAATAAACGCATTTTTGCGAAAACAATGCCGATGGGGAATGGATTCCTCGTCGGCATTTTACGTTATCAATAAAAAATGAAAAAAACTCTTGACAAATCTCCAAAAGTATGCTATAATAGTCGCAATCTTGAAAAAAGGAGGATCTGAACTCGACATGGACGGCGACAGTAGCGGCGATGCGAACTGTATCCCTTTGAATCGAATTTTGTTATGTTAGCGGCACATCTACACTGCACAGGACAGGGTGGGTGCGCCTTTTTGTGTCGTTTTTTGGCACCAAAACAATCAAAACATATTTGAGATTTTATTTTTAGGGAGGAATTTAAACCACTATGTTACAACAGTTGTTGTTACAATTTATACTTATTTTACTGAATGCCTTTTTTGCTGCAACGGAGATCGCTCTGATCTCTATCAACGAAAAAAAGGTGCGTTCTCTCGCCGATGAAGGCGATAAAAAAGCCAAAAAGTTAATCAAGATCATTGATGATCCCACAAAGTTTTTATCGGCAATTCAAGTAGGAATTACGCTTGCGGGCTTCCTCGGCTCTGCATTCGCAGCAGATAACTTTGCCGATAAGCTGACCGGATTTATCGTGTCGACCTTTAAGGTTGCAGACGCATACGTTGGCACGATCGATACTATTTCGGTTGTTTTGATCACGTTGATACTCTCCTACTTCACACTCGTTCTCGGTGAGCTTGTTCCTAAGCGCGTTGCCATGAAGCATAAGGAAAAGCTGGCAAACGGTGTGTGCGGTATTATTTCGTTTTTAACAAACATTCTCAAGCCAATTATTTGGTTCCTGACTGCATCCACAAATCTCGTTCTCCGTCTGTTCGGCATCGATCCTCACGAAAAGGATGAAGCTGTTTCGGAGGAGGATATCGTGGTTATGCTCGATGCAGGTGCAGATGAAGGTACTTTGGATAAAGACGGCATTGAGTACATCAAAAACGTGTTCAAGCTGGAGCGTCTTTCTGCCGCTGACGTTATGACGCAGCGCAATTCCGTTGTTACCATTCCCGAGGATATCTCCGACGATGAGCTTCTTGCCATCATCGAGGAAGAAGGGTATTCCCGTATTCCCGTATATTCCGAGAGCGCCGATAAGATCGTTGGTGTTCTTCACACGCGCAATTATCTGCTCAAGAGAAACGCTCCCGATTTTAAGCTGCAGGATGTTTTCCTCACGCCGGAGTTTGTTCCCGAAACCATTCACTTGGATGCACTTTTCAAGGATATGCAGAGCAACCGTACGCATATGGTGCTTGTTGTTAATGAATATGGACAGATGTCGGGTATTGTAACGATGGAAGATATCATTGAAGAGCTTTTGGGCGAAATATGGGACGAACAGGATGAGGCAATAGAGTCGATTGCTTTGATAGAAGAGAACAAGTATCGTGTGCTCTCCAGCGTTTCCATAGAAGAGTTCTTTGAATACTTCTCGCTTGAGGACAGTGACGAGATCGAGTCCAACACCGTAAACGGATGGCTTTCCGAGGTGTGTGGCAATATTCCGGAAATCGGTTTTGCGTTTGATTATGCTAACCTGCATATAGAAGTAACGGCGGCGGATGAACAAATGACGCATGAGATCTCTGTTGAAGTGATCCCACAGGTTGATGAGGACGAAGAAGATAACGAAAACGATGATGAAAAATCGGATGACTAAATAAAAAAAGATGGGCAAGCAACTGCGGTTGCTTGCCCGTCTTTATAAAATAAAGGCAAAAAAAGTCATAAAAACACGAAAAAAAGAAAAAACAAAAATATTTTTGAAAAAGGGCTTGACAAATGCGTTTGAATTTGGTATAATAACAAAGTCGCAGGTGCTGGTATGGCTCAGTCGGTAGAGCACGTCATTGGTAATGACGAGGTCATCAGTTCGATTCTGATTACCAGCTCCAATAAAGCAACCCAATCGGGTTGCTTTATTTTTTTATTCCTTGACACCCTTTGTCGAATATGATAAAATAAATACGAAGTAATTAAAATGTAAACAAATTTTGAAATTTTCAAAAAACGCTTGACTGTAAAGCAACTTGATAGTGTATAACGGATACGGAGGTGACGAAAATGACCATTAAAGAGGTAGAACAGTTATTGTCCGTATCACGCGCTAATATCCGCTTTTATGAAAAAGAAGGATTGCTCACAACGACGCGGAAAACAAACAACTATCGCGATTACAGTGAAGAAAACGTTCAGGAACTGAAAAAGATCATTCTTTTTCGGAAATTGGGTTTTACGATCGACGAGATCAAGCAGTTGCAAAACGGACAAATTCATTTGACCGATGCCGCAGCAGAGAATATTGCCCGCCTTGAAAAGGAGATTGAAAGCCTTGAGGGAGCATTAAAGCTCACAAAAAGAATCGCCAACGAGCAAACCGATTTTGACGCGGTGGATGAAAATTATTACTTGGATGTTTTACAGTCCGAAGAAAAGGGCGGCGCGGCGTTCAAGGATATTTTGAAGGACTACTTGGTGTTTGAATTGGATCAATTTGACCAAATGTGGAAATGGGTGTTTTTTTATGATTTCAAGGACGCCAGAAAAAGACGCGGGTTGCTAATTGCCGTTGTTACTCTTTTGTTGCTCTGTGTAGCGCGAGGGATTGGCCGAAAATTCATTTGGAAGGGAACGTTTTGGGAAGGATTTCTTTATCCGTTTGCGTTGTTCTTGTTTGTTTTCGTTATTACTACCATTTTCTACATCCTTGCAAAGAAAGCTCCCAAGGTAGGAGCTGTTGTGGCAGAAATCTTTCTTGTACTTTCCGTTCTCTTTTTGGGCGGCATCGCTTTACTTATCGTCGTTTTACTCTTGAATTCGTTTTTGCACTTTTGGTTTTGATGACGTTGGCTTTTTTGCCAATGTGATCGAAAATGTCGAATATCTTGTTTCCCCTTGACACCCCACACCAAATTATGCTATAATAATACAGAAAATGACAGAAAGAAAGGACTTCAAAAGTGGAAAACAAGAAGCCCCAAAATACACCCGCACCGACGAAAACGCCAGCGAAAGCGGTGGCGGCAAAACCGAAGCAGCCCATACCTGCAAAAGAGGAAAAGCCCAAGGCAAATTCGAGTCACGCTACGTCTTCAAAAACGACAAAGCCGGCGCAAGCATCAAAGACGAAAGCAAACAAGCCCTCATCTGTAAAGCCTGCACAGCCCAAGCCTGCCATAGCGCCAAAAGTGCAAACGGTAGCGCCCAAAAAGGTCGCACAACCAACACAAAAGAAACCGAGCGTTGCGGTTAAGGCGAACAAGGAAAGCGCAACGCAACCGTCTCCCAAAAAGCCGCAATCTCCTATCGCAAAAGCGTCTGCAAATAAGGTAGTGGCTGCAAAAACACCGAATGTTACCAAAGCAGAGGAGTCCGCTCATTCATCCAAGCCGAAGGCGATTCCCGAAGCAAAGCCTGCTTCTGTGCCGAAGGCGATTCCCGAAGCAAAGCCTGCTTCTGTGCCGAAAGGGGCTCCCGAAGCAAAGCCTGCTTCTGTGCCGAAAGGGGCTCCCGAAGCAAAGCCTGCTCCTGTACAGAAAGCACTTCCTGAAGAAAAGCTTGCCGTCAAGGAGCAGGTCAAAGTTCCCGAGCAGAAGACCGAAAGCAAGAGTGCTCCTGCGGTTGTTCCTTCGAGCAAGTCTTCCACCCTTGTCAAGCTGGCAACCAAGGGATTTGTAATACAATCTTGGCAAATTGCTGTGGCGGTAGTGGTGATCTTGGTATTGGTGGTTGGGGGTGTTTTGTTAGGAACGCTTCTTGGCAACAAGAATATGGACGATCCCATCGTTGATTATACCGGACCTTTGACCAACAATAATCCTGATGATCCAGGCAATATTGCTTTACCGGGATATCCTTCGCTTGTATTCCCTGCGAACAGCAAAAAGGTTACCCTCGAGCTCCCCAATCCGAGCGGTAATCCTTGCTATTTCCAATATACGCTGACCATAGCCGAAACGGATGAGGTCTTGTATCAATCCGAACCGATTGAACCCGGCAAAATGGTTAAAGAGCTTACCCTCAACCGCGCTCTTTCTCAAGGGACATACACCCTGCGCATTACAATTGACACTTTTTCACTTGCCGACGGCACAACTCCAATGAATGGTGGCGTGCAAGAGGTAACAGTAACCGTAAAATAACAAAAAGCACAAGACTTTTGCAAGTTGCAAGAAGTCTTGTGCTTTTTCTTTATTTGTTTTTCACCTTCCAAAATGTCATCCATTCTTGGTAACCGTTTTGCTTGGCGTATTTGCAAATGAAGGGGCGCTCGAGGAAGCGCTTGGAGCGGAAGAAAAGATTGGTCTTATCCTTGATGGGGGGGACAATGATAGCGCGAAGCCCTATGTGTTTGCCTGCAAAGCAATCGGTCAGGAGTTGGTCGCCAAGCATTGCGGTTTCGGCATGTGTTACGCCGAGTTCTTTCATGGCACGTTCCAAGGTTTTGCGACCGGGCTTGCCGCTGTCGGGGTAGGCAATCAAACCCAAGGATTTATTAAAGCGTTCTACGCGAGGTGCGTGGTTGTTGGAGACCAGTGCTGTGCGGATGCCGTTCTTTTCGAGCTCGGAGAACCAATCGAGAATTCGCTCATCGGGGTCGGGTTGCTCGTAGGGGGCGAGGGTATTATCGATGTCGATGAGGAGTGCACGCACACCGATAGATTGCAAAAATGCGGGGGTGACCTCGACAAATGTGCCAAACATATAATCGGGGATGAGATAGCTTTTCATTTTGCGCGCTCCTTTTCTTGTTCGTTTTTATCAGTATAACATATTCGGGGGCAAAATACAACCCCTAAAAAGGTAGCTGTTGCAGGAGGGTGAAGCCTGCAACAGCTTTTTCAAATCACCGCAATGCCTTCCAATAACAGCTTCCGTCGCTTCGTTTTACAAAAACGGCGGTGTAAACATCGGAGGTTTCTCCATTAGCTGTCAGGACAAACTGCATACGGTAGGTGTGTTCTGTTTCATAAAGTTCGAGAATGTTTACCTCGGCAATACATTCGCGAGCTTGCAGGGGAGAGGTGTAATAGTCTGCGCGAGAGAGGTAAGAAAACGCTTCACCGCTTTTGTGGCTGACCGACGTTCCGCCAAAATAACGAAAAACAACGTTTTCAAAATCGTCTTTCGAAATCAAAGTAGCCGCCGAAAGATAGGGATACGCGCGCGAGACATTGTCAATGGCTTGCCGATTACCCGTGTAACGGCTGTAATCATCGCGCAACATATCGTTGAGAATGGCATCGCGGTAGATGCGAACTGCTTCGCCCGTTCCCGAAAAGGGCGTCAGCCGGATGCTGTCACTTATAACGATGGTGACCGTGTTGGAAAGAAGAGCAGCGGTAGTGCCGTCGGGTTGGAGTTGACGAAGCGGAGCTTCGGCGAAGTAGTCGTTTACGTCAAGCCCCAAAAGGCCGCGAATCCACAAAGCATTCGGCCCTGCCATACAGGAAACCAAAAGCACAGAAGAAAGAACCAATAAAAGGATGGTAAGCCCTAAACGACGCGTATATTGTTTGCTATGAGACACGACACGCAAGGATTTTGCCCTCCTTTCTAATTTTCCATTTACTATTTTATCAAAATAGCAATATTTTGTCAATAGTTTTTGTCGAATTTTTTACCATATTTAGTATATTTCCAAGTTTTTATTTCACAAGATATACTGATTTGTCGTAGGTTTATGCTCTTTTTGTCGCATACGACGTAAATCTACGACATTTTTTCATTTTAAAGCAATTTTTATCCCTTGCAAACAGACTCTAATTTACGGCACAAGAGGCGTTCTGTAGAGAGGAGCTTTGAGAAAACCGAGCGCACCACGCGGTCCTCAGTGCGCCCCATCAGGGTTTCAAAGCAGTCAATGTTGCGGCGGCGTTCCCAAAGGGCGGCAAGAGCTGGGGAGCCTTGATTTTGTGAGGTACACGCGGAGCGTTTGAAATATGGATACTGCGGTGTTTTTCGTCCATTGGCATCCGAAAGAGCCAGGAAGAGCTCGCCCAATGTGCGGAACTGCTCCAAATCTTTTTCGGCTATCTCTTCAAAGAGGTCAGAGAGGGCGGTGTCGCTATCACGGCAGACAAGACTGCGATAGATGTTATCGGAGATGCTGAAAAAGGCGTGGGAGCAGCAGGTGTAAAGTGAGGCGGCAAGTCGCGCATCGCGCCCCACGCATCCCCGAAGCGAGGGGCGAAAGGGTGGATAGTGGATGTATTCGCTTTTTTCAAAATCGGACATAAAATATTCCCCCTTAAAAATCATTCCTTATCAGCCTATGCGATGGGAGAGTAGGGGGTGAAAATGCGATTTTTACTTGACAAATTCGCAATTTTTGATATAATAAAGTAAAGAACTCTCCGCGCATTCGCGCAGAAAGGAAACACATGAAAAAAGCAACGTTTGGCCCCGGTGGAAACGGGGATTGGTTTTATTCCGAAGGAAAAAAGAGCACCCTGCAAACTCCGGGGTGGCTCAAAGAAAAAGGTCTTGATGCCTTTGAATACGAGGCAGGCAACGGCATTACGGGGGGCGAGGCAACTCTCTCTGCCATTGGTGAGAAGGCACGTGAGCACGGCATCCTGATGTCACTCCATACGCCTTATTTTATCTCTCTTTCGGGTGTTGATCCCGAAAAGAGACTCAAGAGCATTGAGTATATTCAAAAGTCGCTTTGGGCGGCGGATCTCTTGGGCGCGGATACCATTGTCATTCATAGCGGCAGCGCCGCAAAGATCTCTCGCGAGGAAGCGATGACACTCTCCAAGGATACCTTGGAAAAGGTTGCCGAAGCCGTGGGAGAGACATCCATTCGTCTCGGTATTGAGACCATGGGAAAAGTCAATCAGCTCGGCACACTCGAAGAAGTCATTGAACAATGCAAGGTGTCTCCCGTTTATTCGCCTGTGGTCGATTTCGGGCACCTGAACGCACGCAACATTGGTGGCGCGTTCCCCGATGTGGATAGCTACCGCCGCGTGTTCGATTTGATTGGAACAGAGCTTGGCGATTCGTTTGCACGTGATTTGCATTGCCATTTCTCCAAAATTGAATACACGGGGGCAGGGGAGAAGAAACACCTCACCTTTGCCGACGAGACCTTTGGACCTTGGTTCGAGCCTCTTGCCGAAGCCATCGTGCGCGAGGGAGTTGCACCGCGCATCATTTGCGAGTCCGCAGGCACGCAAGCCGAGGATGCACTCTTTATGAAGGATGCGTATTTAGCGTTGTGCCATTGATGGCACAACGCGTCGATATAAATCCGCTGCCGCAAATTATCTGATATGATGCTTGCTACGCAAGCTCTCGATATGGCGCTAGCGCGCTCGATATGCTCACTGCGTGAGCGCGGATTTATATCATATCGAGTTTGAGCGAAGCGAAAACATATCGAATTTGCCGCAAGGCAAATATATCGAGCCGAGTGGAACGATGGCATATCGACAAAATGCAAAAAAAGACGAACGTTTTGCACGTTCGTCTTTTTTTGCGGACGACCTAATGGAAGGCGGCAAGCCGCCACGAGATTGCAAGACAATCTCTTCGCCCCTATCTTGTATCTATTCAACTTTCTTAGCGCGCGGGGTCTCGGTGGCGCCTGCGAACTCGCGGCAGCAAAAGTGCGCGTTGAGCGCGCGTCGACTGTCTATCCGTGACTTTGGAGTTCTCTTTTAGAATTTTTGTGCAAGAGTTCTTGAAAGGGGTGTGGGGGAAACTTCTTGTAAGAAGTTTCCCCCACGTCTCCTTATTTCAATTCTTCATCTATTGCACGTGCAGCAGTCTTACCCGCGCCCATAGCGAGGATGACGGTTGCGGCACCGGTTACGGCATCACCGCCGGCATAAACACCGTTGAGAGAGGTCTTGCCGGTTTCTTCTACTACAACAATTCCGCCACGGCGGTTGATTTCAAGCCCCGATGTGGTGGACTTGATAAGAGGATTGGGAGAGGT
>SVQS01000034.1 GCA_015065205.1 Oscillospiraceae bacterium | reverse complement strand
ACATCATTATACACTATTTTTCCGCTTTTGTCAAATATAATTATGATATTTTTTTCAGAAATTTCACTTTTTTTCAAACAAATTGCAACACCATCTGCACAAAGATCGGCTGTTGTAGGAATTTTTTTCTCAAAATCGTAAAAAAATTCCAATTCTCCATCGTTTGAAAGATAAGCCAAGCCTGTTGTGCAAAGAGCGGCAAGCTTGCCCGAGTCGGTAAAATGGCATTGCAGACCAAGTGAGGATGCAATTTTTTGTTCGGCAATTGCCTCTGCCTCGCCCGGCCGTGCAAGCATAACCGACGTAGAAACACCGCCGTCTCTTGGAGTAACTGTTAAAAGAGCGATGCGGCGTCCGTCCGCAGAAATAGCGGCATCAAGAACGTTTCCGCTTTTTTTGTAAATATTGATCAGGGAGAAGCGGTTGTTATAAAGATAAACCGCTGAATTGGCATCACTTGCCGAGGAGATAAGCGCGTACATTCCCGAATCGGAAACAGCCGCGCCCGAGATGGGATATTCGGTCTCTCCCGCGTGCATTTGCGTGTTGGCGTTGTAAAGCGAGTATTGTTTGCCGCCACGCTCATAAACCAAAAGATATTTACCCGAGCCAACGGCTACGGGATCGTTATATTGAATACCGTGGCTGACAAGCTGTCGCCCCGTGGCCGAGAAAATGGTCACGCCCGTATTCCCTGCCACCGCTAACCCTTTGCGGTAGAGCGTAAAGCTCTGTTCTTCGTCCGTTGAATAAGAAACGGAATCGTTCGAGAAAATATCCACACGTTCGGCAGAAGCGTTCAAATCTTGAAAGAAATGATAAAAGTTTTGATAGGTAATGAGGTTTGTGTTAGTCAGGAAAGAAAGCACCACGAATGCAAAAAGCGAAAGATAAAGAACGACCTGCACGATTCCCAACCCTGCCGAGATATTTTCATAATATTCATTTCTTGCTTTGCCAAGTCTTGCGGTGGGGGCTCCTGTTTTTTGCAATGCCTTTGGCTGTCTTTTGGGAATTTTCAAGGCGTTCCTCCTTTCTGTTTAGTACAAAACGCGGTTAAGATAAAGTCCGCAAGCGGGCACGGTCATACCTGCGCGACTGCGATCACACGAGGCGGTGATAATTGGGATATCCTCGGGCTCGATTTTACCAAGCCCTACGTCGATAAGCGTCCCCGCCAAAATACGAACCATATTGTAAAGAAATCCGTCGGCGCTGATGCGGAAGATAAGCATCTCCCCCTCTCTCTCAACCGAGGCTACTTTGACAGTGCGAACGGTTGAGGTTACCGTAGAGCCCTGCGCCATATAAGCGGCAAAATCCTGCTTGCCAACAAGGTGCGCAGCGGCGCGGTTCATACGCTCAAGAGCTTCATCATCCAAAACGCGGGGCAAATGATAGGCTCTCCCCTCCCAAAAGGGAGAACGAACGGGGGCGTTGTAAATGCGATAGATATACTCTTTTTCGACCACGTCGTAGCGTGCGTGAAAATCGGATGCTACCCATTTTGCATCAAAAATGCTGATGTCTGGTGGCAGATGCGCCGAAAAAGCAAGGGGAACACGCTCGGGCGACAAAGACATGATGAGATCATCACATCCTTTTTGTGCAACCGTGGCGCAAAATTCGTTGGCGTGCACACCGCTATCGGTGCGACTGCACCCAACAATGTCGCAATCGTACCCAAACAGCGCACGTGCGGCTTTATTCAATTCCCCTTGAATGCTTGGTGCATTGGGTTGCACCTGATAGCCACAGTAATTGGTTCCGAGATATCGGACTTTGATAAAAAGCTTCATAATCAGTTCATCACATATCCTAATTGAATTTGGTTAAGAAGAGCAAGGCCAACGCAAAGAGCAACGCCGACAAGGGTGTAAATGAGGTCAGATGCTCTCCACTTCATTACATTGAGTCGAGTTCTGCCTTCCCCACCGTGGTAGCAACGGCATTCCATTGCATCGGCAAGCTGTGTTGCACGATTGATGGCAGAGCTGAACAGCGGAATGAGAATGGGAATGAGCGCTTTAACACGCTTAATAAGCGAACCGTTTGTAAAATCGGCTCCTCTTGCTTTTTGAGCGTTCATAATCTTCTCGGTCTCCTCGGTCAAGGTGGGAATGAAGCGCAAAGTAATAGACATCATCATTGCAAATACGTGTACGGGAACGTGCAAGAGTTTCAGAGGAGCAAGCAGAGATTCAAGTGCATCGGTGAGATCCATCGGCGTTGTCGTGTAGGTCAAAAAGATGCTTGTTGCCGTAATGAGGACAAAAATGCGCAAGAACATAAAGAGCGCACGCCAAAGTCCTTCGGCATAGATACGAATCTTCCATACCTCGAAAAGTAGCTTCTCGCCTGTTCCAAAAAAGATGTTGATAACAACGGTAAAGGCAATGATAAACAAGAGCGGTGCGATAGAGCGCAGAATTGTTTTGATGGGGATTCGGCTGATAAAAATGAGTGCGATGCCAATGCACAAAAGTGCGGCAAAAGAAACAGCACTCTTACACAAAAAGGTTGCTACGATAAAGGTGATAGCGAGAAGGATCTTAAAACGGGGATCCATTTTGTGAATGATGGAATTTGCGGGATAGTACTGTCCAAAGGAAATACCCTTCATCAGCCCTCACCTCCCATCAAAAACAGCTTTTTCAGTGCTGTTGTAGCCTCAGCTACCGTATAAATGTTTTTGGGAGCATCAATTCCGCGTTCACGCAAAAGACGCATCAGATGTGTAATTTGCGGTACGTCAAGACCTGTTTCGGCAAGTTCTTCAACGTGTGCAAAGACTTCTTCGCGCGTTCCCTGACGTAGGATGTGCGCCCCCGAAAGAACGATAACGTCATCCGAATAGCGTGCCATATCCTCCATGCTGTGGCTGACAATAAGAACGGTGGATCCTGTCTTGCGCTGATAAGCACGAATACCGTTAAAAATATAGTTGCGGCCCAAAGGGTCAAGACCTGCGGCAGGCTCATCGAGCACCAACACCTCGGGGCGCATTGCAATAACACCTGCTAAGGCTACACGACGCTTTTGTCCACCCGAAAGGTCAAAGGGAGACTTTTCCAAAAGTTCCTGACCAATGTCGCAAAAAGCGGCTGCTTCGAGCACACGTGCGCGGATTTCTGCTTCACCAAGTCCCATATTGCGAGGCCCAAAGGCAATGTCTGCATATACGGTTTCTTCAAAAAGTTGATATTCGGGATATTGCATGACAAGACCGACACGGAAGCAAAGCTTTGACTTTCTTTCGCGTATTTCGGTCTGCATTTTCTTTTTTCGCTTGCGCGGCGAGAGGGCAGCATATTCTTCCCTCTCGCTCCATGTATCGTACACATCAGATACGGTACTGTTGATGTCGTATCCATCCAGAAGCACATGACCCGAATCGGGCTTGATGAGCCCGTTGAGCATTTGCATCATAGTGGATTTTCCTGAGCCCGTGTGACCGATAATACCGGTGATGCATCCCTCTCGGATGCCTACCGACACATCATCCAGCGCGACCTGCTCGTATGGCGTACCGCGGCTGTAAACGTAGCTCACGTGATCGAGATATATCTTGTTCATTGTGTTCCTCTTTGTTATTTTGCGCGTTTGTTCAGTGCTTTTTGCAATAGGTCAGCACACGCCTCCGGTGAGGAGAGCGTATCCCCGTCAATCATGATACCTGCGGCACGCAAAGCGTGGATGAGTTCGGTACATTGCGGCACCTCGAGTCCTACCTCATTGAGAATGTCGCGCTGTGCAAACACTTCATCCGGTGTACCGTCAAGCAGAAGTTTACCATCGTTGATAACGATGATGCGATCCGCCTCGGCTGCCTCGTTCATATAGTGCGTAATGTTGAGCACCGTCATTCCTTGTTCGCTATTGAGCTTGCGAATGGTATCGAGTACCTCGCGGCGTCCGCCGGGATCCAGCATGGCAGTGGATTCGTCAAAAATAATGCACTGCGGCATCATTGCAAGGACACCTGCAATGGCAACTCTTTGCTTTTGTCCTCCGGAAAGGCGGTGAGGCTCTTGCTTCGCATAAGCTGTCATTCCAACCGTTTCCAATGCAGAATCTACGCGTCGGCGCAGTTCTTCGCGCTCGACGCCGAGATTTTCGGGACCGAATGCAACATCTTGTTCAACAATTGTGGCAACAAGTTGGTTATCGGGGTTTTGAAAGACCATACCAACGTTTTTGCGCAGGGTAAGGATTTCTTCATCCGAAAGATCCTTGCGTGATAGGTCAAGACCATTTACAACCAATTCCCCCGATGTGGGTTCCAATATATAGTTTAAAAGCTTGGCGAAGGTGGATTTTCCCGAGCCGTTGTGACCGAGCACCGCTACGTATTCGCCTCGGCAAATATCCACCGAAAAGCTTTGCAGGGCGGGGTTTTCCTCTCTTCCCACCTCATCGGCATAGGAAAAGGAAAGATCCCGTGCGTGAATAAAAATATCAGACAAAACAGTACATCCTTTCAAGGATCAAATTTATTTGAGATACCAGCGTGAGCTTGCACCGCAAGGCAAAAAGGCACCCGTTTGTGTAACCTTTAGTCCGAGCTCACCCGATTCTATGACGCCGCCATAGCGTGCGCGCACTTTCAATTCCAAAAGATAACTCATCGTTAAGGGAGAGAGTCCTGTGGTATAAGAGTTGACAAGGAAGAACAACGGCTCGTCCGAGAGGAGCTGTGCTGTCAGAGTAATGAGCTCGTTGATGCTCTCTTCGAGCTTCCAGACCTCTCCCCCGGGTCCTCTGCCATAGGAAGGCGGGTCCATAATGATGCCATCGTAGTGATTGCCGCGACGAATCTCGCGTTCAACAAACTTTTTGCAGTCGTCAACAATGTAGCGAATGGGGGCATCAGCAAGTCCCGATAATGCCGCATTCTCTTTTGCCTGCGCTACAATGCCCTTGGAAGCATCGACGTGTACCACAGAAGCACCTGCTTTTGCAGCGGCTACCGTTGCTCCACCCGTGTAGGCAAAAAGATTGAGAACCTTAATCGGTCTGTTCGCTTCGCGAATAAGACCGGAGAACCAATCCCAATTGGCAGCCTGCTCGGGAAAAAGTCCTGTGTGCTTAAAGCCCATCGGGCGCAAAACAAAGCCGAGATCACCATATTGAATTTTCCAGGATTCGGGCAGGTTATTTTTTACCCACGCGCCGCCGCCCGAATGGGAGCGACGGTAAATACCATCAGCCTTTTTCCAAGCGGGGTGCTTGGCAACACCTTTCCAGATGATTTGAGGGTCGGGACGAATGAGGATCAAATTTCCCCAACGCTCCAAGCGTTCGCCGTCCGATGTATCTAACAGTTCATAGTCTTTCCAGTTTTCCGAGAACCACATAATTTTATCCTTTTTTGCTTATTTGTTATAGTATTGCGCCAAGCGTGATGCGCCGCTGTGGGCGTGACAGATGGCGATGGCAAGTGCATCGGCGGTATCATCCGGCTTTGGTGGCTTGGGAAGCCCCAAAAGCATGGTGACCATAGAGATGACCTGCCGCTTTTCTGCCTTTCCGTAACCGACCACCGCTTGCTTGACCTGTGGCGGCGTATATTCAAAAATGGGAATACAGGCACGCTCGGCAGAAAGAAGGATCACCCCTCTCGCCTCGGCCACGCGAATACCGGTTGTGATGTTGTTTGTAAAGAAAAGCTCCTCAACTGCCACACAATCGGGATGATATTTTTCAATCAACTCATTCATTCCGTCATATATAAGACGCAAGCGTTCTTCAGTGCGCGTTCCCTTGGGGGTATTGATAGAACCGTAAGCAATAGTACGGAATTTTGCACCCTGATATTCAATAACTCCCCAACCTACAATGGCAAGTCCGGGGTCGATGCCTAAAATGATCAAAATCGTTCTCCCATCTAACTACATAAATATCCAAAGTAATTATAACACCTTTCACTGCAAAAGTCAAACAATTTGGGTGTATTTTTTAGAAAAAAACTGATAAATTTGTAAAATTTCGGTTTACAGAACGCTTTTTTTATGTTATAATACCTTTATACTGTCTTTTAGAAGTAAGGAGACCGCTATGCCCATTCTTCCACTACACCCCGAGGATCGCGTGCAAATGAAAAAGCCTCACCCTTGCGGAGGTAAAATCTTTCGCATTGTGCGTGTTGGCAGCGAGGTGCGCGTAATATGTGAAAACTGCGGACGAGATATGACTTTGGATAGAGTCAAGCTTGAAAAAGCGATTAAACAAATTTTGACGGACACAACAAATCCCCCCAAAAAAGGAGAAATGTGATATGAAAATGGAAGCCACCGAGAAAAAGGTAAAAAACAGCAAATCCTCGCAAAACAAGGTTTGGACAACCATCAAAAATGCATGGCGCCGTGTAACTGGACATCCATTCTCCAAAGAGTACGGCTACCTGCTTTTGTGCATGCTCATTCCTGCGGTGCTGATTTATTTGATCTATCTTGCCCGCGGAGAACACCCCTTTGGTGACGGATCTGTATTGGTACTTGACTTAAACGGTCAGTACGTTTGGTTTTTTGAAGCTCTGCGCAACTTTGTGCGCGGAGATGCTGACCTGCTCTATTCCTTCTCCCGTCAATTAGGCGGTGAGTTCTTGGGCATTTATGCGTACTATCTTGCAAGCCCTCTTTCCTTCTTTGTTTCCCTTTTTCCAAAGGAAAGAATGCTTGAAGCACTTCTTGCTCTCTTTATGCTTAAGGGCGCTTTGTGCGGTGCAAGCTTTGGCTTTTATATGCACAAGACATCAAAGAAGCCAAACAAGATTGCCATCGTTATTTTCTCGGCATCCTATGCACTCTGCTCCTATGCCATCATCCAACAGCACAACACTATGTGGATCGATGCCGTAATGTGGCTGCCCCTAATCACTTTGGGAATTGAAAACATTATTAAGCACGGCAAATTCAAGCTCTATGTGGTATCTCTTGCCATTGCAGTTTTCAGCAACTACTACATTGGCTATATGCTCTGCATCTATTGCGCTATCTATTTCTTCATCTACTACTTTGGAAATTCCGAAAAGTTCCGCAACAACCCTCTGCGTGAAAAGCAGCACTTCCTCCGTTCTCTCGGTCGTATTGTTGGCTATTCTCTCTTGGCACTCGGTATTGCGGCAGTTATCATTCTCGCCGCTTACTATTCACTCAACTTTGGTAAAACGACCTTCTCTAACCCGAGCTGGAAGGCTGAGTGGAAGTTTGACTTAATGGATTTCTTCTTCAAGCTGCTCCCGGCTTCTTATGATACAGTTCGCCCCGAGGGACTTCCCTTTGTTTATTGCGGTGTTTTGACAATTTTGCTCATCCCCGCTTATTTTGCCTCTAAAAAATACACAGTAAGAGAGAAAATCTTTTCCGCACTGTTTCTGCTGATTTTCTTCTTGAGCTTCTCCGTCAATGTTATTGACTTGGTATGGCACGGCTTCCAAAAGCCGAACTGGCTCAACTATCGCTACAGCTTTATGTTCTCGTTCTATTTGTGCGTTTTGGCTTGCCGTACAATGACTGATTTGGACAGAACCTCTATACGCTTTGCGCGTGTGTTTGATATATCCGCCATTATTTTGATACTGAGCTACGGAATCAAAGAGCGTTATGGCGAAACAAAAACGTATAGCAATACTTTCCTCTATATTTCCCTGGCCGCAGTAGTTATTTACTTGTTTATGCTCGTGGTTATCCGCAAATCTAAGCAAAAGCAGTTTGCAAGCTTTGCGCTTGCTTGCATCGTGATTGTCGAACTCTTCGTCAACGGACTTTTGGGAATTAACGGACTTTTTGGCGACGTAGGATTTTCTCCCTATAGCCGCTACAACAACTTCTTAAAAGAGGTACGTCCCATTGTTGAAACCGTTCAAGAGAAGGATGACTCCTTCTACCGTATGGAAAAAACATTTTATCGCTCCAACAACGATAACATGGCACTCAACATTCGCGGACTTTCAGGTTCGACGTCAACCTTGAATGAAGAAACCATTCGCTTTTTGAACGCGATGGGATATGCCTCCAAAGCACACTGGACAAAGTACCTTGGCAACACACCTGTTGCTGACTCATTACTTGGTATTAAGTATCTCATCACCGACCAATCTATCTATGACACCTATTATGATGTATTTGCAACCGATGAGAACGGCAAATACACCGCATATCTCAACCCTTATGCCCTCTCTCTTGCCTACGGTGTTTCGGACGATTTGTTGGAGCTTGAGCTGAGTTCTGTAAAAGAAGCAAAGAAGACTGCAGATGAAGAGAAAGAAGAAGGAAAATTACTAAAGGACACCCTCAGTTCCTTGAAAGGCCTTGTAAATAAGTGGCTCAGCATTGAAGAAAACGACAGAAACATTACCTATGTTGATAACTACACAAACCCCTTTGACCGACTCAACGCAATAATTGGCGCAATGCTTGGCGAAGAAGCGCCCGTTTCCGTCTTTGTTCCTGTTCCCGCTGTGGTTGACAAAACGGAAAATATTAACACCAAAACGGATGCCTACACTGACAAAAGAATAGTCGGATATATATCGACCGGCTCCAATGCAAGTATTACTGTAAAAGGAGAGGATCTGCCGGAAGATGCTGAGATCTTCTTCTATGCTCCTTCCTTAGGTTACCCTAGAGAGGTAGACCTTTCCCTTTCGGTAAACGGCGGAACTGCCGTTAAAAAAGGCACCTTTAACGGCAACGATACCGCGCGCATCATTTCTCTTGGTATGCAAAAGAAGGACTCGACTCTTTCTATGAAAATGACCTTGAAGGGCAAAGATTTTTACGGCGAAAAGGATGCTGACTATTTCTGGTATATCGATATGGAAGCATTCCAAGATGCTATGACCCGTCTGGGCCAAAACCAAATGAAGATTGAAAAGTTCACCGAGCACTCTTTCGAGGGTACCTACACTGCTTCCCGCGCAAATGAAGTTGTGCTCACAACGCTGGCCTATGATAACGGTTGGGACGTTTGGGTTGACGGTGAGCAAGTGGAAGTTACCAAAGCACTCGGCGCACTTATCTCTTTCCGCGTTGGTGGCGAAGCCGGTGAAACACACGACATTCGCATCGTTTACAATCCCAAAACCGTTAATATTGGTCTTATCGTATCCATTATTTCCATCTGCATCTTCATTTTGCTCATCGTTCTTGACCGCCGTTTCCACTTTGGTTGCAAAAAACGTGACGATGTAAACTATAACGATGGCCGTGGCGAGAGCGATGAGGACGACCAAAATGCAGATGTCGCCGTTATTGCACAAGAACCCGATGCCTGGGATAAAACTCTAAGCACATTAAAGGTTATACTCAACAAATTGAAGGTTATCTTTATTCCTCCAAAGCGTCAAAAACGTGTTCATAACCATTCCAAAAAGAAAAAGAAGAAGTAAATTTCCCCATTGAAAACGACCGAAAGGAACCTCTCTTATGTTCTACTATCTGTGCGGAAAGCTCGCACTACTCAAAAATGACCTTGCTGTAATTGACGTTGGCGGTGTGGGATATAGCTTGACCATCAGCGGCACTACCTATGAGGCGATGCCTGCCAATCGCTCTGTCAAAGATCCGCCAACCATCAAGCTTTTCACACATATGGCTGTGCGCGAGGACGGTGTAGAGCTCTTTGGCTTTGCAACCGAAACCGAGCTTGCAACCTTCCGTCTTCTCATCACCGTTTCGGGTGTTGGTCCTAAGGCTGCTATGGCGATCCTCTCTCACCTTACCCCCGAAAAGTTTGCTCTCGCGGTTTGCACCGACGATAAAAAGACAATCTCCAAAGCCAACGGCATTGGTCCCAAGACGGCGGCTCGCATTATTTTGGAGCTTAAGGACAAGTTGATGAAAGAAAACGGCTCGTTTGCCGGAGAAATGCCTGCCTCTCTTGCAGCATCTGCTACTCCTCTTAAGAGCGGCAAGCTTGCCGAAGCCACCGATGCACTGATGGTATTGGGCTACTCGCGCGCCGAAGCTATGGCTGCTATGAAGGATATGGACACTGCAAATATGGAGTTGGAAGAGATCATCCGCCTCTCGCTCAAGCGGCTGATGTAATTTCGATTGCGGAAAGGATACAACATGGATACCCACGAATTCGATTTTGAAAACCGAATTATGAATACTGCTTACTCTGCCGCCGACTCTGACGTAGAGTATTCCTTGCGCCCCAAAACGCTTGAGGAATACGTTGGTCAGGAAAAGGTTAAGGAAAACCTCAAGGTTTATATTGAAGCCGCAAAAAAACGCGGTGATCCTCTCGATCACGTGCTTCTTTACGGCCCTCCAGGTCTTGGTAAAACTACGCTTTCAAACATCATTGCATCCGAAATGGGCGTGAATATTCGCGTCACCTCGGGCCCTGCGATTGAAAAGCAAGGCGATCTTGCCGCAATCTTGACCAACCTCAATGAGGGCGACGTGCTCTTTATTGACGAGATCCACCGTCTTTCCCGCAGCGTAGAGGAAATTCTCTATCCTGCAATGGAGGACTATGCTCTTGATATCATCATTGGAAAAGGCCCGTCGGCAAGAAGTATTCGCATAGATTTACCTCGCTTTACGCTCATAGGTGCAACCACGCGTGCCGGTCAAATGACAACTCCCTTGCGCGACCGCTTTGGTGTCATTCTCAAATTGGAGCTTTACACCCCAGAAGAGCTCGCCACCATCGTGCGCCGCAATGCGGGCATTTTGGAAATGGATATTACCGATGACGGTGCAATCGAAATCGCAAGCCGTTCTCGCGGTACGCCTCGTATTGCTAACCGCTTACTCAAACGCGTGCGCGATTTTGCACAGATCAAAGGCGACGGACACATTGACAAGGAGATTGCGAACTACGCCCTGACGTGTCTTGAAATCGACCAGCTCGGTCTTGACAATGTGGACAGGCGTATGCTGGAAACCATTATTAAGTTCTACAACGGCGGTCCCGTAGGTCTTGAAACACTCGCCGCAACCGTTGGCGAAGAAGCGATCACGCTTGAGGATATGTACGAGCCCTATTTGATGCAAATTGGATTCCTCTCTCGCACACCTCGCGGCAGATGTGTAACACATTTGGCGTATTCACATTTGGGATTGCAATCCCCCATTGTTACTACTCCCTCTGAACAAATGAAATTCTTTGGAGAAAACGAATAAAAAATGCGTCTGTGCAGTTTTGCACAGACGCATTTTTTATATATCATTTCTGCAAACATCCTCGTAAGTTTCGCGCTTGACGGCAACATAGCTTTCACCGTCCTTTAGCATCACCACGGGGGGACGCGGAATGCGGTTGTAATTGGATGACATCGAGTAGTTGTAAGCTCCCGTTGTCAGCACGGCAAGAATATCGCCGCGTGTGGTGTTGGCAGGCAGTGTAACGTTCTCTTGGAGAATGTCGCCGCTCTCACAGCAACACCCTACCACCGAGCACTTAAAAGATGTACTTTCGTCATTTGCACGGTTTGCAAGCAGAATGGTATAGGATGAACCATAGAGCGCATAGCGCGGATTATCAGTCATACCGCCATCCACTGATACGTAGTTCTTGTATCCGGGAATCTGTTTAACCGTTCCTACGGTGTAAAGTGTCATACCGGCATCTGCCACAATACTGCGACCGGGTTCGAGACGAATGGCAGGCATCGGATAGTCGAGTGCCTTGCATTGCGCCTTGACTGCCTTTGCAACCTCTTTGATGTTTGCGGCAATATCGATTTCAGGGTCATTTTCGGTGTAACGCACGCCATATCCGCCGCCGAGATCAAGTTCGTCGATCACAAAATCGTACTTTTCGCGCATTTGGTTGGCAAAATCAAGCATAATCGCCGCCGCGCGCAAGAATGTGTCGGAATCGAACACCTGCGAGCCGATGTGGCAATGGTAACCCGAAAGCTTAATATGCTTTTGTGCAAGCGCGTACGCAGTAATGGCATCTGCTTGTCCTGTTTCAATGGCAGAGCCGAATTTGGAGTCGACCTTACCCGTATTGACCGCCGCGTAGGTATGCGGATCAATGCCGGGCGTCAGGCGCAACAAAATTTTTTGTGTAATACCGCGCAGGGATGCAAAATACTCAATGGCATCCAATTCTTCGCGGTTATCAACTACAAAGTAGCCAATACCATGCTCCATTGCGTAGTCAATGTCTGCATCGGTCTTATTATTGCTATGGAAATAAGCGCGCTCCATCGGAAAGCCGACCGAAACAGCTGTGCAAATTTCGCCCGAGGAAACGACGTCAATGCCCATTTCCTCTTCCTTCATAATGCGGTAAATCTGCTTGAAGGATGCCGCCTTGCTCGCATAAAGCGGCAAAGAATCTGAACCAAAGGCTTCTCTCATAGCATTCATATAGGTGCGGCAACGCTCGCGAATACGGTCCTCATCCATTAGATACAGGGGCGTGCCGTAAAGCTTAGCAAGCTCGGTTGTATCCTGACCGCCAAGGCAAAGATGACCTGCCTCGTTGACGGTTAGATTGTTACAAATCATTGTTTTTTCCTCGTTTTATTAAAGGTTTAGTCCCACAATCTTTCAATCATTATGTGCTCCTTAGCCTCCCTTGTGTAAAGGGAGGTGCCGAACGAATGTGAGGCGGAGGGATTGTAAAAATCAACTTTACCCTAAAACAATCCCTCAGTCAGCCTTGTGGCTGACAGCTCCCTTTACACAAGGGAGCCTTTTTCAATGCGTAACTTTATAAGGTAATCTTTTTAGTTACAAAAAAGTATTTTCACAGAAAAAATCAGTTGTCGGAGATCATACGCTCCATATCATAGAGCCCTGCGGATTTTCCACAGAGATAGTCGGCTGCTACAAGTGCGCCCTCCGCAAAGAGTGCGCGACTGTGCGCCTCGTGTTTGAGGGTAATGGTTTGGGTATCGGTTCCCAAAATGACCTCGTGCTCACCGATGATGTTCCCCATACGAATGGCGTGGATGCCGATCTCGTCCACTTCTCTCTTGGCTTGTCCGCCACGACCAAAGATAAATTTCGCATTTTTGCGAATCTCTTTGATGGCATTTGCCAAAAGCAGAGCCGTTCCGCTGGGAGCATCCAATTTGCGGTTGTGGTGCTTCTCTATTATCTCAATATCGGCATCGGGAAAAGCCTTTGCCGCAGTTTTGGCAAGCTCCACAAGGAGTGCAATACCAAGCGACATATTGGCGCTGTGGAAAACAGGAATTTCTTTCGCCGCCGCCAAAATATTTTCTTTTTCATCGTCGGTATGCCCCGTTGTGGCAATAACGACGGGAATTTTGTTTGCTTTTGCAAAGTTCAGGAGTGCCTCGGTTGCACTGTGATGCGAAAAATCGATGACGCAATCGATCTTTTCAGTGATTGCACTCCAATCGGTATAGGTGGGAAACTCACGGGTATCTACGGGAAGCACATCAAAGCCGGCTGTAACGGTTGCACCGCGTACACCATCCAGCGCGAGCTTTGCCACTTCTCTACCCATGCGTCCGCCAACGCCGCATATCAGAATATTCATTCCTTCAATTCCTTTCCTCAAATCAAGCCGTGCTGACGCATCAGCGCGTAGAGCTTTTC
>SVQS01000033.1 GCA_015065205.1 Oscillospiraceae bacterium | reverse complement strand
GTTAAAGTCAATCTTGTGGCGGGTGAAAATATCATCAAGATGGAACAGTCCTCAAACAGCCCCAAGTGCCAGCATTACCGTGATTTCTATTTTGTCAAAACCGGTGAATTTCATCTTCACAGCTACCAAAACGAGACCTTAACAATAAAGGCTACCTGTGCTACGGATGGCGAAAAAGTGGCAACCTGCTCCTGCGGCAAGACCAAGGTGACAGTCATTCCAGCCACCCAACATCATATCTACGAGAACGATATTTGTATCGGTTGCGGCAAGGTTTATGTTCCTGTTGGCATTATCGAGTACGATTATCTTTATGAAACACCCGGTTTTGCGGGCGGAACGCTGACCTTTTTGCCCGAAACCTCTGACGTGTATACTTTTTATTGGGCAGATGCTAACGGAAAACTCAAGGATTACACAATGCTTTATTCCGATGAGTTTATTGCCGATGTAGAAGCAGAGGTGACGATTCAATCCTTCACTGCTATTCCTAAGGGAGCGACACGCTTGTTGGCTGTCAGCGGTGACGGTGATGTTACATATTCCTACACCATTCCCGAAAGCCGACTCTTTACCGAGGAAGAGATGTATGCCTTTGGCGCACTTTCGGATACACATCAGGGCACGCGTTATGGTTCTACTTCCATTCCGTATAACCACTTTATAAACGCAGCCAAGGTGCTCTATGATAAGGGGGCTATTACCATTGGCATTTGCGGAGACTTCTCTTATGAAAACATTGAGAGCGAGTATATTCTGCATTCCCAAACTATTCAAGAAATTTATGCGTTTGCTCCCGATATGCCTATCTTTACCACCACGGGTAACCATGAAAGTCGAGATCCGTACCCATTTAACAAGGAGATGTATCTCAAATACACGCGCGATCTTGTAGACTACGATAGCGACCTTTACTACATTTTTAGCGACGGTAACGATCTTGATTATGTCATTGAGCTTCCCGACGGTAGCGTGATGATCTTTTTCCACCAAATCAAGTATGAGTATAACTCACCCACCGCGAGATTGGTTACAGATGCTCAGCTTGAGTGGCTCGGTGCAAGATTTGAGCAATACAAGGATAGAACTGTGTTCTTCTTCTTCCACACCTTTATGGATGAACAGGTAGGCGATGCTACGTCCTCCAGCGGTGATGAATACGGTTTGCCGCTCATTAGCTCTACCGTAGAGTACAAGAGATTTGACGAATACTTCAAAAAGTACACAAACGTAGTTTATTTCAGCGGTCACTCGCACTGGGCGTTTGATTCTCAGCTTGTAGAACCCAAGCCAGGCAAGACCAACTACGACAAGAATATCGACGATAAGGACGGTACCTATGCTACTATGGTGCACATTCCCGCGTGCTCCACGCCTCGTGTGCTGACGGGCAGTGGTGACGGCCGCTCTGAGGGCTATATCGTTCATGTTTATGAAAACTACGTAGTATTTGAGGGCTATGAATTTGTGCAGGGCGAGACCTTTGCTTACGCGACTTATATCATCGAAAAATAGTCCTATTGGTTAAAGGAGGATGCTATGAAAAAGCTGCTCTTTTTGTTATTCCTTTTAACATTTTTGTTGTGCGGTTGTTTGCCGAGTGAGTTCTTTTCTCCTCACAAAATAACAACCACCAACCAAGAAACAATCAATTCCACACCCGAAACGACAACGCTCGAGCCCGAGGTGACTACCTCCGAGCCCGAGGTAACTACTTCTGAGCCCGAAGTAACTACTTCTGAGCCCGAAGTGACAACGCCCGAAGAATTGCCTTGCGAGCATACCTTTGAAGGTGTTAACATCAAGCAAAATCCTACCTGTACGCGCGCGGGAGCATATACAGTTACCTGCTCTTGCGGTGCTATGGAAATACGCGAAATTCCTGCGACAGGCACGCACGATTACATCAACAACGTGTGCACGTGGTGCCAAAAGAAAGAACTTTCCTTGGTTCCGGTGACTTCTCAATACGATGCCGACGGAGACGGGAAAAAGGACGTTTACGGCTTTTCTCCAAATCTTGCGCAGCGATGCAAGAACGGTGTTTTTCTTTGGGCGGGAAATTACGATAAGGGGCTTTCTGCCGAAGTTAGCAACGCTGTGGCAAACGAAATAGAGCACTGGTATGTTGAAGCAAACAGCGCCCAGCGCCTCACCTATCGTATAACCGTTCCCGAGGCGGGTGTCTATGAAATGATTGTTCACTTGCGCCTCAAGGACGACTATGTGCGCGGCGCCAAATACACATTTAACCAAGGAACAGAACTCGAGCAAATTTTTGAGACTTCCCATGTTTTCGGTACTACCACGCTCACGCAAGCACGCAACGCGGAAACGATGGGAACGTACATGTACGGTATTCGTGTTTATTTGCAAGGCGGAGAGAACATTTTTTCCATTACGGCTCATCAAGGCTCCAAAACACAACATTTCCGTGAATTTTACTTTGTAAAAACAGAGGAAGTGCATACTCATAATTTTGCATCTGTTAACGTTACAAAACAACCGACTTGCAGTACAGTAGGTGAAAAAACGCTTATTTGTAGTTGCGGTCAAAGCCAATCTATTGCGATTCCCGCAACGGGAGAGCACAGTTTTGTCAACAACGTCTGCACAATTTGCAAGGAAAAGAACATTCCTCTTTATGCCAATACATCAAACTATGATGCCGATGGGGATGGAGAATTAGATGTTTATTATTTTTCCCCCGAGCAAAGCAATGCAGCAAAGCAAGGTATTCACTTTTGGGCAGGAAATTATGACGAAAAATCCTCCGTTGGCGTTAAAGAAGTTACAATAAGCGGAGTTAAGCATTGGTACGTTGAGTCAGACGGTAGCTTAGAGTATCGCATAACTGTTCCCGAGAGGGGCATTTACGAAATGGTTTTGTATTTGCGCTTGAAGGATAGCGAAAATCGCGGTGCGAGGTACATCATCAATGAGGGGACAGCGTTCGAACAAGTTTTTGAAACCTCGCACGAGATTGATGAAGAAACCTTGAACAAGGCGCGAGACACAACCGTTGGTGCATATATGTATGGCATTTCCGTCAGCCTTGTTGCGGGCGAGAACACCATCAAGATTACCCCCGCCTCTTCTTCTTTCAAAGCGCAACATTTCCGCGATTTCTATTTTGTAAAAACAAACAAGACCCATTTGCATGCCTATCTTTTCAAAACCGTTTTGATTGATGCCACTTGTGCAAGTGGCGGTAAAGTGGTCTTTACCTGCAGTTGCGGTTTAGAGAGAACCGTTTCCGTTTCGGCTACGGCAAATCACATATACGTTGATGAAATTTGCCTGCTTTGCGAGCAAGAAAAACAAGATTTCGGAATTACAGATTACGCATTCCTTTCCCAAAAAGCAGGTTTTGCGGGTGGAACGGTTTCGCTCTTTCCCGAGGTAACGGGAGTTTATCAGCTTTATTGGGGCACCAAAGATGGTAAGCTTGCATCCTATACAATGCTTGGCTCATTTGTTGCCAACGCAGGCAAAGTAAACAAGTATGTGATTTCTGCCAACGTTGCAATCCCTACAGGGGCAACGCACCTGATAGCCTTGAATACTTCCGGTGGTCGATATGTTTATTCGTTTACCATTCCCGAGGAACATCGGCTCACCTCCAAGGAGTTGTATCTTTTTGGTGCTCTTTCAGACACGCACCAAGGAACTCGCTACGGAGAGGAGAGTGTCTCCTTGGAAAGATTGATCAACGCGGGACAAATTCTTTCGCAAAAGGGTGCTATCCTCATTGGTATTAACGGCGACATTGCCAACGATAACGTTGAGCGAGAGTACGTTTTGCACAGCGAAGCTATTCAATCTATTTTCAAAACGAATTCCCAAATGCCCATCTACACCGTCAGTGGAAATCACGAGGCAAAATACACAGGTTTTTCTCGTGAATGGTATTTGGAGTATACGAGAGACGTTGTGGATTATCAAACAGATCTTGATCCTATCTTTACCGATGGAAACGATCTTGATTTTTTTGTTGAAATGCCCGACGGAAGCGTGATTATCTTCCTGCACCAAGTCTATTACGATTACGGCACACCTACCTCTCGTTTGATGGATGACTATCAGCTCGATTGGCTGGGAGACCGTTTTGAAGAATACAAGGATCGCACAGTATTCCTTTTCTTCCATTCCCAGATGCAGGGCAAGGTGGGAGATTTGAACGGAAACGATGCTCTTATAATGCGTACGGATACAGAAGATTACAAACGCTTGGATGCTTACTTTAAGCAATACACCAACGTAGTTTACTTCAACGGACATTCTCACGGCAGCTTTGATGTTGTTTTTTCAGAGAAGTACGGCGACCGTATATTCAACACCTACGGTGGAGAGTATGCAACGCTTGTTCACATTCCGTCATTGGCACAGTCTCAATTGGGGCACATTGTTCACGTTTATGAGGATTGCATCGTGTTTGAGGGCTATCATTTTGGTAAAGAGCAAACATTTGCTTACGCAACCTTTATTATTGAAAAATAATAAAGAAATGGATTTTTTTGACGGGAATTGGGCTCAAAACGGGCTCGATTCCCATTTTTGAGGCATTTTTCTCGTTTTAGAACAATCTGCTACCATTTATATATAAATATTTTTGCAAAAAAGGTTGACAAAGGCGCTATGTTGTGATATAATGTCGTCATAGTTAAGTGAAGAGAATTCACAATTCCAACAAATTCCCATCACATTTGAGTGCGGTGAGCGCGATATAACCAAGCACACCGAAGCCTCGCGCCGCAAGGCGGCACTCGGCGGTTCGGTACCCTCACCAATCGCACAAAGTAACAAAAAACGAAACAATAATTTAAATCGGGGTGTGGCACAGTTTGGTAGTGCGCTTGGTTCGGGACCAAGAGGCCGCAGGTTCGAATCCTGTCACTCCGACCAATGAAAAAATCACAAAAGATCAGTCCTTTTTTAACAAAATAGGGCTGGTTTTTTGAAAAGACGATATGACTGCTTTTTTTGCAGATTGACCCAAACGAAACCAATCTTACAAGGGAGGAAAAACGCATTGAATTATCTATATTACGGTGCTGCGTTGGCATCCTGCTTGCTGATTTTTGCATTTTTGTTTTTATTGCGAAACAAGAATGTTTTTGGAGAGCGTTTGAATAATGCGCGTTTGGTTGCGCTCATCTATTCCGCACTCTTTTTCGTCCGTTTTCTTGGCGGCAAGCCTCTTATTCAAGAGACAATCGGTTTGAACGTTTATTCACCGTTCGGTCCGCAGGGTATGGTAAAGGTTTTGATATCAGCTATACTGTTTTGGTTGATTTATACCGTGCAGCTGGCTGCCATCACCTATCCGTTCTTTGAGAAGCACGTTCCGCTTGTAGCGCCCATCGCACGTTATGCAGCGGCTGTTGTTTATGCAGTTTCGATTGCGGCAATGCCCATTCTCAATCGCGCACAGGACGGGAATTTGGCTGACGGTTTCCACTACCGACTGCTCATCTTTGCTATTGAGCTTGGTGTAGGACTTGGTTTGGCTTTGTTCCAAATAACCAAACAAAAACGCCCGACATTCAACCTCAAAAAGATTTTGCTGACAGTAGCAATCTTGGTTGGAATGTTGGCAATCTCGTTGCCTCACTGGGTACCGCAAGCCATTTTGGGTTACGGTGACGATTCCATCATCCTGAACAATTTCACAACTGCTCACCGACTTGTTCTTTATGGGTCTGTTGTGTTTGCACTTGCCGTACACTTTTTGTTTGCAAAATGTGAATACGAGCAGAAAAGATTCGCTCTGCTCTACATCAGCATGGCAACGATGATATCGTTCTGCTATGTTTACGATTTCTCGGTGTTTACCAATCTGCAGGATTGGCCGTTGCACCTTTGCAACACGGCAATGTTTATCATTCCGCTCGTGTTGATCTTCAAGATGGAAAAGCTCTATTACTTTACCATTTTTATCAACGTACTTGGTGCATTTTTTGCAATGATCATGCCAAACCTTGGAGACGACGTCAATTGGCTGCAGGCATCCTCTTTGCAGTTCTGGTCTAACCACTATATGGCAATGCTGTTGCCTCTGCTTTTGATGAGCTTGAAGCTTTTCAAGCGTCCTCAAATGAAGCAATTTATCTATTCTCTTGTAGCGTTCTTCTTTTATTATGCCCTCGTCCTCTTTATGAACCCCTGGCTTACGGCGCAAGGACACTCGGTTGACTTTTTCTTCATCAACTCCGATTTTATTGCAGATAAGTTGGGCGAATGGGCAGAGAATTTAAGAGACATCACATTTGAGTTTCAAATGGGAGATTTGACACTTTTGATATACCCTGTATATCAATCGCTCTATTTCTTGGTTTACGTAGTGCTTTCGTTCGCTATGTGGTTCCTTTATGAGCAAGTGTTTGAAATCACCGATACGTACGAAATTATTACGGAAAGGAACCGCAAGATTAAGGCGGATAGGCTGGCCCTTGAAGCACAACTTGCAGGAAGAAGTATGCAAGAACCCATGAATCCCCAAAACGAAGGCAAGCTTATTCTTCGTGATTTTTCAAAACGATATTCCACCAGTGACGTTTACGCGGTATACAAGGCAAACCTTGAGGTTGACGGCGGTCAGATCTTTGGCTTCCTTGGCCCTAACGGTGCAGGTAAATCTACCATTATTAAGTCCATCGTTGGTATTCAAACCATTACCTCGGGTGAAATCGAGGTTTCGGGCTACGACGTGAACAAGCAATCGGTAGAAGCTAAGATGCAAATCGGCTTTGTTCCCGACCACTACGCACTTTACGAAAACCTGACGGGTAGAGAATACATCAACTACATTGCCGACCTTTACAACGTTCCTCGCAACGAGCGTGACGAGCGCATTGCAGAGTATGTTAAGAGATTCCGTTTGGAGACGGCGATCGACAACCCGATGAAAACCTATTCCCACGGTATGAAGCAAAAAATCACCATTATGTCGGCTCTGGTCCACAACCCCAAGATTTGGATTTTGGACGAGCCCTTGACCGGTCTTGACCCCGAATCCATCTTCCAGGTTAAGGAGTGTATGAAGGAGCACGCATCTCGCGGCAACATCGTATTTTTCTCCAGCCATATCATCGACGTTGTAGAGAATATCTGCGACCGTATTGCAATTATTCGCCGCGGACAGATCCTTTGCACCAAGAGTGTAGCCGAAATCAGAGAAAGCGGTATTCCGCTTGAACAGTTCTATATGGGTATGATCGATGGCAACACGCAGTCTCCCGTTTCTGTTAAAGAAGCAGCCGAGCGAGAAGCCATCAAAGGAGATGCGGTATGACAAAAACGAAGCTGAAAAAGGATGGATTCATCACATCCTTTCTTGAGGGGTGGCGAGCACTCGTTACACTGGTCAAGATGCAGCTCAAGGAGAAAATGGATCTCGGCTATATGCGCTCCAAGCGCAAGCTGATATTCAAATTAACGTGGCTCCTCATTGAGTTTGCAGCCATCACGGCCATTATCGCGGTGATATTCTATTTCGCCAAGTTGCTTAAGGTGTTTTCCTCCAATAATACCGTCCCCGTTTCGGTTATTTCAATTGTATTTGGTGTAATGCTTTTGCTTTCCCTTGTGACCGATACGATCGGACTGATGAAGTCTCTCTATTTTTCAAAGGACAACACCGTTCTTCTCACCCTTCCCGCAACTCCGTCTCTTGTGTTCTTTTCTAAGCTTGTAACCTACTACATTTACGAGCTTCGCAAGAGCTTTATGTTCACTATTCCAATGTTTATTGCATACGGCTTGGTCGTCAGAGGATATGGAATCAACGATCCTAAAACCTTGGTGTATTACCCATGGCTGCTTTTGATGTTCGTGTTGATATCGAGCATTCCCGTTTTGTTTGCGGCGCTGCTCTCTATTCCCACAATGTTCCTCTATGTTTTTCTCAACCGTGTTAAAATATTGCAATATTTGTTGTACGCCGTGCTTGGCATCGGAATCGTTCTGCTTGCCTGGTGGCTGATCGGTCTTATTCCCACGGATATTGATTTTGCCGAAAACTGGACACAGATTCGCTTGGATATTCAAGGCTTTTTAAAATGCATTGAAAATCCGAATGCCTTGGATGAAAATGTAGGTGCCGCTGCTCAAAAAATAGCGTTAGCCCTCGTTCCTCTTCGTATTTTTACCGAATTGGTTGTTGGTAAGGTTGTCGGCTTGGCAGGATACCTGTTCCATTCAAGCACCGTTCCCACTCTGTTGATTATGGTGGGGATTGGAATTGTATTGCTTGTGCTTTGCTTCCTGTGCTCCAAGCCGTTGTTCTGCCGCATGGCAGCTACTCCCTTTGAGTTTAAGAAGAAGGATACGATCAAGGCACGTGCCAACCGCAAGGCTCCTGCCTTTATTTCGGCAATTAAAAAAGAGTTTGTAATCGGTATTCGCTCCAATTCTTTCATTAAATTGGGAGGCGTATTGATAGTTATTATGCCTATGGCAATTTATTTGCTTAACAAGCTTTACTCCGCTATGGATACGCGCTTTATCGGAACGCAGATGACCATTTGCTTCAACATTGTTATCATTCTTTTGATTATGTTGATGACAAATATCGACCTTGCCTCGGTTTACAGCCGTGACGGCTCCAGTTCTTATCTCAACAAGATTCAGCCCACACCCTATGCAAATTTGTTGCTTGCCAAGCTTATCTTCCCAATGATCATTTCCTTGGTTGGTCTTATTTTCACAATCAACATTTTTGCCATTGAGGCGAAGCTCCCCAAAAACGACGCCATTTTTATGGGTATTATGATTTATGGCGTGTACCTCGCGCATTTGTTCAACAGTGCAGAGAGCGACATTATGAACCCACAGCACGAGCAATACGCAACCTTTAACGAGCAAGCCAACAACCCCAATGAAACCGGCTCGGGTGTGAGTGCGCTGCTGTTTTCGGCAATCGTGTTTGCAGTGTCATTCTTCCTGTCCTCCCGTAATGACACGGGTGTATGGTTAAAGCTTGCAATCGTAGCAATGTGTTTAGCCATTGCTAAGGTGTTCACCTACCTTTCCACAATTAAAGCATTTTACAAGGAGAAGTAATTATGAAAAAAACAATAATTATCGTCATCCTTGTTGTGTACATTGCATCTATTGTCGTGGTCAACTTTTTTGGACTTCAGATCAAAGAGTTTGACGGCATAGATTATGTAGAAGAGATCAAATGCGAAAGCATTACCGTATTGAATGAAAACCCCAAGAACTATGGGGTTACAGAGGTTGTTGACGGTTTGCTTGTATTTAAGTTCGACTTTATTGAGGCTTCAAACGGTGAGAAGTATACCAACGATCCCGCAAGCCTTGTAAACAACCCAAACGCAATTCGTATCAATTATGACGTGCTTCCTCATTCGGCAGACGAATCGCAGGTTCGTTTTGAATTTGAAGAAAAAAATTACGTATACTTTGATGAAGCAACAGAAACCTTTGTGTTTTTAAAGAACTATAAGAGCTTTAAGGTAAAGATTTGCGCTACCGACGGCTCTAATAAAAGCATAACGATAGAAATCAAGAGCAGATAAAGGGGGAATTCCCCCATCGAGATGTTTTTTATAAAGAAAGGGGTGAGAAAAAGGAATTGATGGCTACTGCGCCAAACGCAGTAATAAAAATTAATTATAGGAACGTAAACAACCAAAATCTTTTTAGGAGGATTTCAAAATGAAAACAAGAAAATTAGTTAAGCTTTTTGTAATTTTGCTTACTCTGGCATTGATGATCCCGTTTGCATCCTGCAACTTCTTTAATAACAGCGGATCTCTCAAGCTGGAATCCTTTACCGTTGACCCCACATCAGTCAAAACCGAATATCAAGTTGGCGAAGCCATCGATTTTTCGGGCATCAAAGCAATTGCAAAGTATAATGACGAGACCCTGAATAAGGAATATACCTTTGCAGAGCTTACCATCACATATCCCAATGATATTACAGCTACTACGGGTACCAAGCAGATCACAGTATCCTTTAATGACCCGCATCTTGGCGTAAAGCAAGAAACCACCGTATCCATTACCGTGGTCAATAAGCAATCCAGCAAGCCCGCTCTTAAGCTTGAATCCTTTACCGTTGACCCCACATCCATCAAAACCGAATATGAAGTTGGCGAAGCGATCGATTTCTCGGACATCAAGGCAACCGCAACCTATAACGATGCAAGCCTGAATAAGGTATACAAGTTTGAGGAACTCACACTCACCTATGCCGAGGATATTACCGCTACCGCAGGCACCAAGCAGGTTGTTGTATCCTTTATGGATCCTAACCTCAACGTAGAGCAAAAGGCTACTATAACCGTCACCGTACCGGTTAAGTTCTTTTCCTTTACCGTTGATACCTCTGCGGTTAAGACCCAATACGAGATTGGCGAAGCAATCGATTTCTCCGACATTAAGGCAACCGCAACCTATAACGATGCAACCTTAAATAAGGAATATACCTTTGCAGACCTCACCGTTAACTATGCTGACGATATTACGGCTACCACAGGTAACAAGCAGGTTGTTGTATCCTTTACTGACCCTCACCTTAATGTAGAGCAAAAAGTCAATGTAATGATTAGTGTACCTGTTAAGCTCTTATCTTTTAGCGTTAATAAAGGATCTGTTAAGACCGAATGCGAAGTCGGTGAGATGATTGATTTTTCTGGTATTCAGGCAACCGCAACCTATAACGATGCAAGCCTGAACAAGGTATACACATTTGAAGAACTCACTATTGACTATGCCGAGGATCTTACGGCTACCGAAGGCTACAAGACTGTTACCGTATCCTTTGATGACCCTCACCTTGGCATCAAGCAAAAAGCCACTCTGACGATTACCGTAGCTGTTCCCGTTTTGTCGGAATTCTTGGGCGCTACCCCTGACCTCTCATCGGTTAAGACAACGTATGAGATTGGCGAAGCAATCGATTTTTCCGGCATCAAGGTAGTTACAAAGTATGAAGACGAAAGTTACAATCAGGAATATACATTTGCAGACCTCACCATTACCTATGCTGACAATGTTACGGCTACCTCCGGTCGCAAGCAGATTACCGTATCTTTTTATGATTCCTATTATGAAATGGAACGCGAAATCGAAGTAACAATCAATGTACCTGTTAAACTTTTGTCCTTTGTTGTTGATAACACCTCGGTTAAGACTCAGTATGAGATTGGCGAAGCAATCGATTTCTCGGGTATTCAGGCAACCGCAACCTATAATGATGCAACCTTGAACAAGGTATATACGTTTGCAGACCTTACCATTACCTATGCTGACAATATTACCGCTACCACAGGTAATAAGCAGATCGTTGTATCCTTTATGGACCCCAATCTTGGCGTACCCCAAGAGGCTACCGTAACCATTAGCGTACCGGTTAAGTTTATTTCCTTTGATGTTGATACCTCTTTGGTTAAGACCGAGTATGAGATTGGCGAAGCAATCGACTTCTCGGGTATTAAGGCAACTGCAACCTATAACGATGCAAGTCTGAATAAGGAATATACCTTTGCAGACCTCACCGTTACCTATGATGCTGATATTACCGCTACCGAGGGTAACAAAAAGGTTACCGTATCTGTTGTTGACCCTTATCTGGGCGTAGAGCACAAGGTTGACGTAACCATTACGGTTATCAACTCCAAAATGCTTGTTATCGAGGCATTCAACGCACCTGAATCGCTGACACACTTTAATTCTGCTAACAAAAACGCAGGTACACTTTCCTATGGCAGTGCGGGCTTCTCCGGCCAATTTGCTGTGGGTGGTCAAATGTACGTTATCGGTAACCAAAACGCGTTTAAGCTGAATTATTCTATCAACACCATTGATCCCGATACCGATGAAGAGCAAAACAATATTGTTAACTTCTACGCTGACGTTGTTCTTTCTCTCAAGAAGAACGGTCAATACGTTGAGCTTACCGCAAAGGAAGCAGCAGGCAATACTGTCGAGTACTATGACGGTGATGTTTTGATGGCAACTGTTGATGTTTACACAGGCGTATATCAATTTACCGCTGCTACTACCAACACAGAGGTAAGAATTTCTGTAGTTCCTTCCGATGAGTACTACATCATCGACCACGAGGATGATCCGCCCAAGATTCTTGAAGCAAAGATCATCAATGCTTACAACGTTTACGAGGCATGGCAGCTGGCTGTTATTGACAACGTTAACGAAGAATGGGCAGACTTCAAAACTGCGCACGGTATTGCAGGTCTTAACGTTGCAGGCATCGTTCTGCACAACGACATTCACCTGACTGAAAACGATGTTCCCGCAAGCTTCTTCTACACTACAGATAAGTCTGTTGTTTATACAAACAGCGTTACGGGTGAAACCGTCGAAAAGCCCGCAGGCACCAAGTATTTGATAGACGGTACCTTTATTTACGAGCGTTTGGGAACTGCAGACTTTGCTATTGAAGGTAACTTCTTTACCTTGGATACCAAGGATTTCCCGATTGTTGCTTCTCCCGCCGTATTCGGTGCGGATGCAGAGAGAGACTACGGTGTTGACTTCTCTAATGCAGCATTGTTCCGCTTTGGCTCGGTTGATTGGACTACCGTTACTCCCGAGAATCTTCCTGCCGATGTATCTGATGTAACCGTTAACAATCTGGCTCTCATCGGTAACAGTGCAAGAGATAATTTGTTGGATGCTACCGATAACCTTGCATCCGCAGGCGGTCTTATTTTCTTCAAATCCCATGCTTACACCGATGCAGTATTGAACAACGTAATCGGTAACTCTTACTTCATCACCTACTTTACCGAGTGGGGCGGTGATATGATCGTAAAGAACTCTAAATGCTACGACTCTTATCAAAACGCAGCATTCGTTTGGTCCAACTGCAAATTTGAGCTGATTGATTCTTACGTAAACGGCTGTGGTGGTCCTGCTATCATTGCGCAGAGCTTGATTGAAGAGGGATGGCATCCTGTTGTTAACGTAACCGGCGGTCAAATTGAAACCCACTTGAGTGGACAGGAAATTTGGTTTACGGCTGTTAATGCAACCTCAATGGTTGGCGATATCAAGCTGCTCGGTATGGGTCTGCAACAAGCAGGTCTTGGCAATATTGCAGATGCAGACGGCAAGATGAACATTATGAGTGCTCTTATGGCAAAGGGAAGCAGAGCTGATGAAATTGTTACCGGCATTGATGCACAGGGTTCTATCCTGATTGAAGGTAAGGGTATTGACCGTTTCGCATCCGAAACAAACGTTAACTGGGCGTACATTTATCAAATCACCCAAGGTGCAATGCAATTCAACCAAGTGCCTCCTTTCTTCACCGTTACCGGTGCTGACGGAGCTGCATATACCATCTACTACAATGGCACAACATTTGTTGACCTTGCAGGCAACGCTCTCGGAACCGATGCAAGCCATGCCGCTATCGTAGCTGCATTTATGCAAGCAGATACCGTTGTTCTGACTCAAGGCGGTCTCTCGGTTGTATTTGAGTTCTATCACTATTAATTTAAGCGTATAGCGCGCCAATAATAAGCCCGCGCCCATCGGTTTTCCGATGGGCGCGGGTGTTTTTGGGGTAGATATTGTTATTTTAGTTCGTTGGCGATTTGGTGGAACCAATCGAGCACAGCAGGCTCACTTTCGAGCGAGGCCTCTGGAATGTTGTACCAATGTGCCGCGCCTGCTACCTCGTAGCCACTGTATGGGAATTCCTCAACGGGAGCAAGATAGCCCTCGGTCATATTGGAATAACCGCATACGTATATCGTTTCGCGTGCAAATCCCGCTTCGGCAAACATATCTTCGAGCTTGTTACCTGTCAGTGTCAGGAGCTCAA
>SVQS01000032.1:4041-13852 GCA_015065205.1 Oscillospiraceae bacterium | reverse complement strand
CGCAATTTTTTTATTGTTTCTCCAATATTCAGTTTCATAATGAATACCTCTCATTAAAAAATTGAAAGCCGCGCTTCTTTCTGACTATATTGTAGCATAAAACACAAACAAGTTCAATATCACGTTTGGAGAGTTTTTTTCACCAATAGAGTGAAAACCGCACCATCCATACAGAAGGTGCGGTTTGTTGTTTGTTTATTCTTTGTTAAAAAACACGTTATACAACACAATAGATAAAACAAGCAGAAACAAGAATATTACTCCGAAAACAAGCAAATTGGTTATGTTCTTTTCTGCAATGTTAGTGGGTATTACCATAACCGAAATGATCAACAAAAACGTCCAAAAAAATACAAAAAAGCCTTTACGTGGTTTCATTTTCTATCCTTTCTTTTCTTCGTATCTTATTTCTCCGGATCCATATACTTCCAATACGAAGCGATATAGTTAATGCCCGACCAGAGGGTGAAAACAAGCATCAGCACGGAGAGAGCAAGAGACGCGGGCAGGTATGCGGCAAATGCAGGGGGCGTGGGGAGAGCAGCGTAAATGGCGCGTTCGAGGATACAAATGATTACGCAAGCGATTTGCACGCAGGTCTTGATTTTGCCCAGCATATTGGCGGCAACAACAATGCCTGCCGAGCCCGAAACCACCAAACGAATGGATGTAACCGCAAGCTCGCGGAAGATGACGATCATTACCGTCCAGAAGAAAACGGTGGTAAAGATGCCGTTGATGCTTCCGTCACCCATCACCTTGTAAAGGATGACGAGCAGTGCGCCAATGACCATAAACTTATCTGCCAAGGGGTCAAGGAACTTGCCAAAGTCGGTAACAAGGTTGTATTTGCGTGCGATTTTGCCGTCGAGCATATCGGTAAATGCCGCAAGGCCAAAGAGCGCACATCCCACAAGGTTTGCCCACAGTGCATCCGATGCCATCATAATGACAACGAATACGGGAACCATGCACAATCGAATAACGCTGAGCTTATTGGGTAAATTCATCTTCATTTACATTTCCTCACTTTCTTGTAACGATATTACCGTAGAGATCGTACTCTACCACCTCGCGCACCTTTACGCGTACAAACGAGCCGGGGGCAATTCTTTCTTCACTGCGGAAGTAGACCTTGCCGTCAATTTCGGGGGCATCTGCCGAGCTACGTCCAAAATGCACCTCGGCAACGGGATCAAAGTCCTCGCAAAGAACGTCAACAACACTGCCAATCTTTTTCTTGTTAAGCTCTTCGTTGATGTCCATTTGCATACGCATCAGGATATCCATTCTGTCTTGCTTAACCTGTTCGTCAATTTGATCGGGGAAATCATACGCGGGAGTGTCTTCCTCACGGGAGTAGGTAAACACGCCTGCGTGGTCGAATTTCGCCTCTTTGACAAACTCGCAGAGCTCTACGAAGTCTTCCTCGGTCTCACCCGGGAAGCCCACGATAAAGGTGGTACGAATGATGATGCCGGGAATTTCTCGGCGGAGCTTTGCAACCACCTCGCGCACAGTCTTTCCATCGCCATGGCGGTTCATAGCCGTAAGCATGTGGTCGCTGATGTGTTGCAGGGGCAGGTCGATATATTTGAGGATGCGAGGATTGTCACGCATCTCTGCGATCAGCTCGTCGGTAATTTTGTCAGGGTAGCAGTAAAGCAGACGAATCCACGGGATAGTCGTTTCCTCGGTGATACGGTGCAACAGCTCTGCCAAGGAATACTTGCCGTAGAGATCAAGACCGTAGCGCGTGATGTCCTGCGCCACAACGGTCAACTCACGCACGCCAAGGGCTTCGAGCTGCTTGGCTTCCTCAACAAGCTCTTCCATCGGGCGAGAACGGAACTTGCCGCGAATGGACGGAATAGCGCAATACGCACAACGGTTGTCACACCCTTCCGCAATTTTGATGTAGGCGGCATACTCGGGAGTTGTGAGCACACGCTCACCGCCAAGTCGGACGGTGTCCTTATCCTCGTGCGAGAAATATTTTTGCTTCGAGCCTTTTTTCTTTTTCACGGTCACCGCTTCGATGGCCTCGACGATGTTGTGAATACTGCCAACGCCAAGAACAGCATCTACCTCGGGGAGCTCTTTGAAGATCTCCTCGCCGTAGCGTTCTGCCAAGCATCCTGTTACGATGATGGCTTTGAGTTTGCGGTGCTTTTTCAGCCACGCAACGTCAAGAATGTTGTCAATCGCTTCTTGCTTTGCACTCTCGATAAACGCGCAGGTATTGACGATGATAACGTCCGCCTCAATATCCTCGGGGGTGATCTCATATCCTGCTTGCAGTATCTCGTGCAGCATCACCTCGGTGTCAAGCTGATTTTTGGGACAGCCGAGCGATACAAATCCAATCTTCATAAAATTCATTCCTTTTTTGTGTTTTCTTTCCCTACTATTTTATCATATACCGCTCATTTTTACAAGACCTTTGATAAAATTTTCGCCCCTCGGCAAAGAAAACACGAAAAACTCTTGCTTTTTCCTCTCAAAAATGATATGATATAAACAGATGGCGTGCTACATCAAGTATTTTGCAGGAGGACTTCACTATGCAAAAGAAATACATTCCCGGCATCAATATTCTCGGTGGACCCAATTATACCGTTCCCGAGCAGTTGCAAATGCTGAAAAGAGTTGGCTGGGGCGGCTTTTTTACCGGTTGGGACAAGGGAAAAATCACCGAGTGGGCACTGGAAGCTGACCGTCTCGGTCTTATTTATCAGTCCATTCACTCGCCTTTTTATGAAGTCAGATACCTGTGGGAAGATGGCGACAAAGGCAAAGAGGTTGTAAACCAACTAATCGATTGTGTTAAGGATTGCCACGACAATCACATCCCCGTAATGGTCATTCACCCCTTTATCGGATTTGAAGATCACAACCCCACCAAAGTCGGTCTTGAAAACTACGCTCGCGTGGTTGACGCCGCCGACCGTCTTGGTGTTCGTCTCGGCTTTGAGAACGTAGAGGGTGAGGAATACCTCGCCGCCTTGATGGAAGCCTTTTGGGACTCCCCTGCCTGCGGCTTCTGTCTTGACACCGGCCACGAGCTTTGTTACAACGGTGGCAAGGATATGATGGCGCTCTACGGCGAAAAGCTCTGCCACACGCATTTCAACGACAATTTTGGTGTTTACGACCCCAACATGACTTGGGAAAACGACTTCCACCTGACTATGGGTGACGGTCTCGTAGATTGGAAAGGTGTGATGGATCGCATCGATGCCTCTCCCTATAAGGGCGTTTTGATGTGTGAACTCACGCGCGGCAATCCACCCCAGTGGCACACCCACGACCGTTATGCCGCTATGCCCCTTGAAGACTACTACGCCTTTGCCCTCTCCCGCATGCGCGCTGTTATGGACAGAACATTGGTTTCGAGACCGATAGAGGTAACGTAAGAGGATGCGGTTTTGTCAGAACCTTTTTGAAAAAAGGTTCCGACACCTCCAAAAACTTTCCTAACATATTTTCAAAAGTAAGTTCGGTACAAACGGATGGACGGTAGAGGCGCTCGCAAAGCGTCGCGCCTTGCTATCGCGAGCTCCCAGGGGCCACCGAGACCCTGGTCGCTAAGAAAGTTGATTTACGAAAAAACTTGTATTTTACATCGTAGGGCGGGGGCTTGCTCCCGCCGCCCTGAAATTTTTTCGCCAATAAAACGGCGTGAGCAAGCCCCCGCCCTACAATGAAATTTTACGTATCCGTAGGGGAGAACATTGGTCACCCTCACCCCAACAATCAAACACACCGCATCCTTACAAAGGAGGTTGTTTATGTATTACAAAGCAATAACACTATATCCCAGAAAAGAAAAAATCGAATACGAAGAGATAAAAGAGTTACTATGGCATTTTTTATTCACATTGGAATGCAATGGGCAAATTCTCAAAAGCTATAAAATCATCAAAAAAGAAACCTACGTTTTGTATGTTACAACCCCAAAAGAAGATTCATTGGATGAAAAATATGACGGGTGCTATGTAACAAAAGACAAAGAGAAACTATCACAATATTTCAATTTGCAAATTGAAGATTGCGGCATTGATTTAGAGAGTCAAAATTACTGCGATTGTAACAAAAGAACCGCTATGGAAATGCAGACATACGACCGAGATGTTGATAGTGTGTTCACTTGTTGCGATTGCGGGAAACCGATTGTACTCTATGAACTGCCCTATCCAAAAGACAGTGAGGATTATTGTGCCGTACAGCGGTGGCAAGATAATTATGCTACTATGGATATGCTTTGGATGAATTGCCTTTGCGATCGTCACACAGGAAATCAGCGCGTTAAGTTTGATTCACCCTTAAACAAACAAGGAATTGAAATTGCCCAATATATGAGCCAACAGCTCCAATATCCCGTGTATTATCACCTTGCCTGCGACTATGGTAAGAGCATAAAAACCGAAAAGGTAAATGATAAGATAACACATATTTGCCCCAAATGCGAAAAAACCATGAAACGCATAAAATTCTCCGAGGATCACGAAAGAGATATTTGCAAAAATTGCAATTTGTCTTTCGATGCACATTAAAGCTTCATCTTACTCGTAGGGGCGATTCACGAATCGCCCGCTCCACACGAAAAAACTATATAAATACTTACATAAAAGGAAAGAGGAAACAACAATGAAATTAAGTGTTTTAGCAAATCTTTACGGACAAAAGTCCTTGGAAGAAACTCTGCAAATCCTGACCGGTCTTGGCGTTCACACCGTTGAGCTTGGTGCCGGCGGCTACCCCGGCAAGGCTCACTGCAACCCCGAAGAGCTGCTTGCTGACGAGAACAAGTACAACGAGTTTATCGCGCTCCTCAAAAAGTACGACGTTACCGTTTGCGCTCTTGCCGCTCACGGCAATGCTCTGCACCCCGACAAGGCTATTGCTGCACAGTTCGATAAAGACTTCCGCAATGCGGTTCTTTTGGCTGAAAAGATGGGCGTTGACACCGTTATCACCTTCTCCGGTTGCCCCGGCGACTGCGAGACAGCAAAATACCCCAACTGGGTAACCTGCCCTTGGCCCGAGGACTTTTTGGCTATCCTCGATTGGCAATGGAACAAAAAGGTCATTCCCTATTGGCAAGAAGCAGGCGCGTTTGCCGTTGCACACAACGTGCCCCACATCGCATTTGAAATGCACCCCGGCTTCTGCGTTTACAACCCCGAGACCCTGCTCAAGCTCCGTGCCGCTGTTGGTCCCGTAATCGGTGCAAACTTTGACCCCTCTCACCTCATTTGGCAAGGGATGGATCCTGTTGCAGCCATCCGCGAGCTTGCAGGTGCTATCTATCACGTTCACGCAAAGGACACCAAGATCGACAAATACAACACCGCCAAGAACGGTGTTCTCGATACCAAGCACTACGGTGACGAGCTCCACCGCGCGTGGATATTCCGCACCGTCGGCTACGGCAACAACGAGACCTACTGGCGTGATCTCGTTTCCAATCTCCGCCTTTGCGGATATGACCGTGTCCTCTCTATCGAGCACGAGGATAGCGTTATGAGCATTGACGAAGGTCTCCGCAAGGCCGTTTCCTTCCTCAAGGACATCATCATCAAAGAAGAAAAGCCCACCACTATGTCTTGGGCTTAAGTGCGTTTTAAGAATGATTGCGGGGGAACTTTTTTCAGCGAAAAAAGTTCCCCCGCACCCCTTCAAAAAAGCACTCTCAAAAAAACAGCAAAGGGATAGCGTAAAATTGCTATCCTTTTATTTTTTGTAAAACAACTTTCTTAGCGGATAGGGTCTTGGAGGTGCCTAGCCGCTCGCGACAGCAAAAGCGAGGTTTCACCTCGCGTCGACTGTCTGTCCGTGTACTTGGAGTTTCCTTATTACAATCTGTGTTAGAGAGTTTTTGGGAGGGGGCTCGGGGGAGACCTTTTTGCAAAAAGGTCTCCCCCGAAAAACGCCTCCTACTCCTCGTCAAACACAACGGTAATGACACGTGTGATGATGGACTTAACGGGAACGCCGTCGGCGTTGGGATATTTGAAATCGGAATAGATCCACAGGGCGTGGGTATCATCAAGAGCAAGCAGGTCGGTATAGTAGCACGAGGTTTGATTCTCGCCAGAGGCGAGGTCAAAGGTTTGTGCGGGCTGCCACTTTTTGCCCGTGGGATCTGCTGTGGCACGAATACGCATATAGGGGCGACCGTAGGTAGCAATAGAAACGCCGCAATCAAGCGTTACCATTTGTGGGAGCACTCCAATCTCATCAAACTCTTTGATCGCTCCCCAGGTTTGGCATTTGTCGGTGGAAATCACCTGATAGCAAGGGTATCCTTTGTCGCCAGTAGTCGGGCCGCCACTACGCATCAGCATCATAATGGAGCCATCGGGCATCACGTTTAGGCAAGGCTCACACAGTCCTTCAGGCCCTTTGCTCCGAATGGGGAGCATTTGCGAAAGGAAATTCCAGGTGCGTCCGTTATCCTCGGATGTAAAAATGTAAGTGGAGTAGCGTTTGCAATAATCGCTAATGGCCTTCTCTCGCTCGTCAGCATAAGAATTAAAGCCATAGAAATACATCGCCAGATACATTACACCATCAACAATAATAATATTATCCTGACCTAAAGCAAACATCTGTGTCATAGGATAAATTTTCCCATCGGGGAATTCTGTCAGCGGAGCATGTGGCCAATTGATGGTACATTCAAACTCGTCGGTGGTATCTGTTGCGGGATCGTATTCACGCCCCCAAACGGTAGTATCCTCATTTTTGGGAAGATCCTCGGCAAAAAAGAGCTTGTATTCACCGTTATTTTTCCAAGTGATGGCCGGCTCGTATGTGTTTTGCCAAGTAGCAACGTGCGCATTTGCGCTCCTAAAGCCTGCAAAATACTTGCCATTGCTCATTTGGAACTTATCGGGAACAGAGCAAAGCGATTCGTCGTCGCTCCAAGTCAAGCCTCCGTCGGTAGAGACTTTTTTTCTAATCGGGTTAAGGTAGTCGTCAATGGTATCACTTGTATAATTCCAAGTGGCAAGGATATTTCCGTCAAGTGTATAGGAAAGCCCCGGGAACTGATTATGTCCCCACTTGTCGTCACCAACAGCACCTTGCGTTACAACTACGGGCTCGCCAATCTCAAGGTGAAATTTCTTTGGCTCTGCAGGGGCAGGAGTGGTTTCTTCGGGTGTTGTGGTTTCCGGCATTGTATCCTCCGGAGTGGTAATGGCGGGCGGTTCACTTCCCCCGGCACACCCCGGCAAAAGACCGAGTAGGAGCCCCATTGCAAGTAAAATAGAAATCTTTTTCATTTTCTTCCCTCTTTCAAAATACGCAAATAATAGACTGCGCTTGATGATTACAGTATAGCACATTTTGCAAAATTTGTCTATGGTATTATGTACTTTCTGTATGTCATAATGTAACTTTTATTTGGGGCTGTCTCACTTAGCGCAGAACAAAAGCCACGCGAATATGACAACCCCAATTTCATCAAGTTTTGTAGCAATTTGCTATAAATATTGAAATCCGTCGAGAAAACCCCGATGGATTTCTTCCTTTTTATGTGGCTTTTTGGTCGCGCTCGACCTCTCTGCCGTACGCCTGTACGGCGACGATAGGCCGATCACGCCTTCTGCATCAAATTGAGACAGCCCCATGCTTTTTAGTAAAAACTCATCTTAAACTGCGCGGTTTGGGTTTTGCCGGGTAGGATGTGGAACATATCGTGACGGGTTGTGATATCCTCCATCTCTCCGTCGTAGCCGGGAAGTCCGCACCAAGGCTCAATGCATACAAAGGGTGCCTCGCACGCCGAAGGATGCCAAATGCCAAGATACGGCATATCGGGGTATTCCAACGTGACAGCGCGCTCACTTTTGTTCGATTTGAGTGTTACGGTGCTATCCATGCGAGAAAGGAAAATCCCGTCAATTTCAAACAACTTGTGTGAAAGAGGAAGAACATTTCCTTCTTTTAGCGGATAGGCATACTTTTTGCCCGTAAAGAGACCTCGGGGCGAAATTTCGATTTGATCGGGACTGCAGGGCTTTCCAAATTCGAGATAATAGTCTGCAAATTCCCCCTCGCCGCCAAGCGGCACGTTAAAGCCCGGGTGACCGCCCACGGTTGCTGGCAAAACACATTCCCCCGTGTTCTCGATTTCAAAGCGTGTGGTCACGCTCTCACCCTCGAGGATGTGCCAAATTTTGAGCACAAAATCAAAGGGATACATCTTTTTGGTTTCTTCGGTTGCCTCAACGCGGAAGCAGATGGAAGTATCATTGACACACTCCAACGTCAAAGGTGCTTTGCGAATAAAGCCGTGGCAAGGAATTTCGTAAGTTTTGCCATTATGGGTGTACTTGGCTTCAAAAAATCTGCCGCATACAGGGAAAAGCAAGGGCGCGTGCGACGACCAAAAGGCAGGATCTCCCACCCAGATGTATTCGCAACCGTCGCGCTTGACCGAATGAATTTCGGCACCAATGTCGCTGACCTGAACGGTCAGAATGTCATTTTGTAAGGTGTAAAGCATTGTTCGGGCTCCTTATGTATTACAGTGCGTCGATGATGCGGCGAATCTCGGCGATGCGAGCGGGATCTGCTCCATCGGGCACAAAGTCGGTAATATCATGGCTGAAGAACTTTGCCCAAACGTATGCGGCGGCGTATCTGCCGTAGTCGTAGGAAAGATGGAAGCCATCGCGGCAGAAATCGGTGCCGTCGGGCGGCAGAGTGCGACGAAGCGTTTGGATCGCCTTGCCTACCTCAAGGATGCCGTCAAGGTTGTGTTCCTTGACAGCACGGTGCGAGCACTCTTCGATCTTTGACCACATCAGCTCCTGATCTCTGTTATAATTGGCAAAGCCGGGGTGCTCACTTGTGGTAGCGTAGGACCAAGTCTGGTGCCAAATAATCTTTGCTTTCGGGCAGGTCTTGCGAATGAAATCCAAAACTTCGGTCAGATAGGGCTCGTAGGTCTCATACATACCCGAATAGTGGCTTACCTGCTGGACGGTGATATAATCCCAATCCTCGGATGCGATAATGTCGTTAGCACTTACGGTCGCTTCTCCGATTTTGACGCCCTGTGCCTGATATTCGTACCAGGCTTTTTTATTTTGAATCTTGTCAACGTGTCCCTCAAGGCTACAGCCGCCAATGTGCAGATTGCGAACATAAAGGTCGCCTGCTATGCGATCGAGATATGTGGTTGCATCCCAAGAAAAACTGTTTCCCAATCCTAAAATTTTCAGCATGGTTTTGTCCTTTCTCTATTTTTGTCTGCGCTTTTTTGCTTCTTCGTACAGTACTTTTTCTTCATCTGTGGTGGGGATGAGCGGTATAACAGCGCGTGGATTCTCATCCTCGTCAAGTGCAACAAGAATAAAATGCGCGTCTGCAATGAGTGTTCTTTGTGCATCATACGCCTCTGTTTCGGCGGTTACAAGCACCTCCATTGAGGTGCGCCCCGTATAAATGACACGACCTGTGACCACGAGCGTCTCGTTGAGGTGTGCCGGGCGCAAGAAGCGCATATTTTCAATACACGCGGTGGTAACGGGCCCCTCGGCATACCGACGTGCACTCACGGCGGCAACCTCATCCATCCAAGTCATCAGGTGTCCGCCAAACAAGCGGTCGGCACCGTTCATATCGGCGCGGCGCAATATCTGCACGAACTCCGAGATCGAGCAGGCAGAGCTTTTGCCGTTTGTAATAGTTGTGTTATCCATATCCATTACAGACCGTGAATGTCTGCTTGGCGGAAGCCGCCACGTTGCAGGATGCTCTCGGCTGCTTCGAGTTCATCGGTTTGAATGATCAT
>SVQS01000032.1:0-3941 GCA_015065205.1 Oscillospiraceae bacterium | reverse complement strand
GAGCTTTTGCCGTTTGTAATAGTTGTGTTATCCATATCCATTACAGACCGTGAATGTCTGCTTGGCGGAAGCCGCCACGTTGCAGGATGCTCTCGGCTGCTTCGAGTTCATCGGTTTGAATGATCATAAAGGCTTCGCCATCATTTTTGCCTGCAAAGGCATACATATACTCAACGCCAATACCGCTCTCGGACAGCAGACGAAGAACACCAAGTGTTCCACCGGGGGTGTCCTCCATGGTCAAGGAGAGCACGTTGGTTACGCGAACCACGATGCCGGCATCGGTAAGAATCTTTTTGCCCTCCTCGGGCTTATCAACGATGAGACGCAAAATCCCAAACTCCGACGTATCTGCCAGAGAAAGTGCACGGATGTTGATGTTGTTTTTTGCGAGTAGGTCTGCTGCGGCACAAATACGTCCTTGCTTATTTTCCAAAAATACGGACAATTGCTTAATAATCATATATTCTTCTCTCCCCTCTTAAATTTTGCCGGCTCTGTTATCGATAACACGCTTTGCCTTACCCTCTGAGCGAACGATGGACTTGGGGTTAACCAGATGCACCTTGGCACTGATGCCCAGCATCGAGCGCAGATCATCGGTGATGCGTTTTTCAAGCTTTTCGATGGCCTTGATGTTATCCGAGAAGAATGCCTCGCTCATCTCGACGTTGATATCGAAGGTATCGGTATTGTTGACACGGTCAACAATGATCTGATAGTTGGGCGTGATCTGGTCGCCGCTGACCTTGAGCAGAACCTCCTCGATTTGCGACGGGAATACGTTGACGCCGCGAATGATGAGCATATCATCGGTACGTCCGTTGGGCTTATTCATACGAATGTGCGTTCTGCCGCACTTGCAGGGCTCGGGATTGAGCGAGCAGATATCTCTTGTGCGGTAGCGAATAACCGGGAACGCCTCTTTTGTGATAGAGGTGAACACTAATTCACCCGTCTCACCCTCAGGCAAAACCTCTCCCGTTTCGGGGTCGATGATCTCAACAATGAAGTGATCCTCCCAAACGTGCATACCTGCTTGCTCGGTGCATTCACCCGAAACACCGGGACCTAAAACTTCGGAAAGTCCGTAAATATCGTATGCTTTGAGTCCGAGCTTTTCTTCAATCTTGTGGCGCATATCCTCGCTCCAAGGCTCGGCGCCAAAGATACCGATGCGTAATTTGAGCTGATCCTTAACACCCAAGCGTTCAACCTCTTCTCCAAGATACATTGCGTAAGAGGGCGTGCAGCAAAGAACGGTGGAGCCAAAGTCGATCATTGTTTGAATCTGATTTGCGGTGTTACCGGAAGAAATCGGGATTACAGTAGAACCTATGTAGTCCGCACCGCCGTGTGCGCCAAGGCCACCGGTAAAGAAGCCGTAACCAAAGGATACCTGCACAAAATCCTCATCGGTAACGCCTGCCGCGCCCATAACACGGGCAACACATTCGTCCCAAAGCTTGAGGTCGTCGCGGGTATAGCCAACAACGATCCTCTTGCCCGTGGTTCCTGAGGATGCGTGAACACGCACAACATCCTTAAGCGGAGTTGCAAACAATCCGTAGGGGTAATAATCTCTGAGGTCCTTTTTATAGGAGAACGGGACACGGTGCAAATCCTCAATACCGCGGATATCCTCGGGCTTCAGTCCCGCCTCGTCCATACGGTTACGGAAGCACTCTACGTTCTCGTAGCAGCGTTTGATCTGTGCACAGAGTCGCTCGCTTTGCAGTTTTTTTAGCTCCTCGCGGGGCATACATTCGATTTCTTTATTGATGAATCCCATTTTTTATACCTTCTTTCGTTTTGGGATAAGATTTATTTATATACAAATTTTACAGACGGTAGCCAAGATCAAATGCCTTAAGATTGGCTTCCAAAAATTTTGCGGGAACAGTCGTTTTAATGGTCTCTACCCATTCCTCATAGGGGATCTCGGTGTTCTTTGCCATCACGCCGATGAGAACGACGTTAACAGCCTTTGCATTGCCTGCCTCGCGCGCAAGCGCAAGAGCGTCCACTGCGGTCAGGTCAACTACCGCGCCAAGCTTGCAGAGGATGTCAGCGGGATAGTCGGCAGCACCCGTGATGACGGGCATAGGGTTGATCATTTGGTCATTGACGATCATTTTGCCGCCCTTCTTCAGCCAAGGGAGTGCACGATACGCTTCAAGACATTCAAATGCAAGAATGATATCAGCCTCGCCCTTATCGATGATGGGAGAGTGAACGGCATCGCCAAACTTAACGTAAGTAACAACGCTACCGCCGCGTTGGCTCATTCCGTGAACCTCGGAGACCTTAACATCGTATCCGCGACGAATAACAGCGTTGCCGAGAATACGGCTGGCAAGGAGTGTTCCTTGACCGCCCACGCCGACGATCATAATATTCTTCGTGCTCATCTTAAGGTTCCTCCTTTTCAATTGCTCCAAAGGGACAAACGCCTACGCACAGTCCGCAGCCGTTACACTGTGTTGTGTCAATGCGTACAGCACCGCTCGCCTTGTCGATACTAATAGCAGGACATCCAAGCTTCATACAAAGCTTGCACTTGCGGCACTTTTCGGTGATAACGCAGTGACCTATGTATTTTACGCTCTTGAGAAGTACACAGGGGCGTTGCGCAATGATAACAGACGGCTCATCGATAGCGAGCTCGGTCTTAACAACCTTTTCAAAATTCTTAACGTCAAAGGGGTCGGCAACCGTTATTCTTTCAACGCCAACACCCTGGCAAAGCTTGATCAAGTCAACCTGGCGGGTAGCCTCACCGCGAATGGTCTTGCCGGTGGTGGGGTTATCCTGATGTCCTGTCATACCTGTGATGGAGTTGTCAAGAATGATAACGGTATTGATGCCCTTGTTGTAAACAATATCAACAAGTCCGGTAATGCCGGAGTGCATAAAGGTGGAGTCACCGATAACAGACACCAATTTGCCTGCAAACTCTTTGCCCTGCACCTTTGCCATACCGTGTGCCGCGCTGACCGATGCACCCATACAAATGGTGGTATCAACCGCGGCAAGAGGTGCAACCGCACCAAGGGTATAACAACCGATGTCACCCGAAACGGTAACACCGAGCTTGCTCAGCACGTAGAACGTGCCTCGGTGCGGGCAACCCGCACACATAACGGGGGGACGACCGGGAATCGCTTCTTCAAGAGAAACAAACTCTGCGGCATCCTCGCCCAAAACCACCTTACGAATCATAGAGGGGGTATATTCGCCAAGCATTGTGAAGAGTTCTTTGCCCTTGACCTCAATGCCCATAGCGCGGCAAGCGTCCTCGATAAAGGGGTCAAGCTCTTCAATTACGTAAACAGTCTTGCACTTGGCGGCAAAATCCTTGAGGAGCTTTTCGGAAAGCGGCCAAACGATACCAAGCTTTAGGTAGTTCACCTTGTTACCAAGCGCCTCTTTTGCATACTGATATGCAATGCCAGCGGTGATAACGCCAATATCACTGCCGTTATCCTCAACGGTATTAAAGGGACAGCTCTCTGCGTATGCTTCCAATTTTTGAGTTCTTTCTTCAACAACAACGTGACGCTTGATGGCATTTGCGGGCATCATAACGTGCTTTGCAATGTTCTTTTGATATTCCTTTACGGGATGTACTTCCCTCTCGCCAAGCTCCACAAGGCTTTGGGAGTGAGAAACGCGTGTAGAAAGACGAACGAGAATAGGCGTATCAAACTGCTCACTCAAATCGAATGCCGCTTTGGTATAATCGCGGCACTCCAAAGAATCAGAGGGCTCGAGCATAGGGATCTTCGCCGCTCTTGCATAGTGACGGGAATCCTGCTCATTTTGCGAGGAATGCATACCGGGATCGTCTGCTACGCAGTAGACCATTCCCCCACTCACGCCTGTATAACTGTTGGTAAAGAGAGGGTCTGCCATAACGTTCAGACCTACGTGCTTACAGC
>SVQS01000031.1 GCA_015065205.1 Oscillospiraceae bacterium | reverse complement strand
CAAACCACCTTGATATTGAAACACTTGCATGGCTTGAGAGTTTTCTTGTTTCCTACCCCAAATGCGTCATGATCGTCTCTCACGACCGTTATTTTTTGGATAAGGTCACAAACAAAACGCTCTCTATCGAGCATCACCGCGCAAAGCTCTATCGAGGAAACTACACCAAGAGTATGGTGCAACGCCGCATTGACCGCGAAATTGCCGAAAAGCATTGGAAGAACCAACAAAAGGAGATCGCGCGCCAAGAGGCTTATATCGCACAGCAGCGCGCGTGGAATCGCGAACGCAACATCATTGCCGCTGAAAGCCGTCAAAAGTTGCTTGACAAAATGGAGCGCGTCGAGCGTCCGCAAAACGATCCCCGTGCCATTCGTATGCGCTTTGACGAAGCAAGCACCTCGGGCAACGATGTGCTCGAAGCAAGAGGGCTGTCGATGGCATTCGGTGAACGAAAACTGTTTGAAGATATTTCATTTTTGATAAAAAGAAGCGAGCGCGTAATGATCATTGGCCCCAACGGCTGTGGCAAATCCACGCTCATCAAAATCATTTTGCACAAGCTTGCACCCGTTGCAGGGTCTCTTACCGAGGGTTATAACGTTCACGTTGGCTACTACGATCAGGAAAACCAAAATCTCACCCCCGAAAACACGGTGCTGGACGAGCTTTGGAACGCCTATCCCCAGAAAACCGAGACCGAAATTCGCAACACGCTGGGTCTCTTCCGCTTTACGGGCGAGGATGTTTTCAAGACGGTATCAGTACTGAGCGGCGGCGAGAGAGCAAGACTCACACTCTCCAAGCTGATGCTCTCACAAATGAACCTATTGGTGCTTGACGAGCCGACAAACCATCTTGACATCGACTCGCGCGAAGCGCTGGAGTCTGCTCTTGAACAGTTTGAGGGAACGATCGTAACCGTCTCCCACGACCGTTATCTGATTGAAAAGCTGGCAACACGCATTCTGCAAATCAAACCCGGTCGTGCGTTTGCAGGCGACCTTTTGGATTACCGCGTAGACCATATCGGTCACGCCTTTAGCGAATTTGAGGCTTATAAAAATGCGCGCGTTACAGAGTTTGAGGAGCGCGGTGTGTCATCTTCTTCATCTGTAAGCACACAAAGCTCTAACAAGGAACAGTATCTCAAAAACAAGCAAGCTACCGCCGATGCGCGTAAGCGTAAAAACTACCTTGACAAGCTCCGCCGCGAGTGCGAAAGCATTGAGGGCGAGCTTGCCGAAATTGATGAGGAGCTCTTTGGCTCTGCCGCAGCAGATTATGTGCGCGCCGCCGAGCTGGATGAGAGGAAAAACGCACTTGAGGAACGACTGATGGAAATTTATGAAGAATTGGAGACATCAGAATGAAACGAAAGAAAAATAAAAACGTAGGACTCATTGGTAAGTTCCTGCCCTACTACAAGCCCTATGGCGGCGTTATGGCCTTTGACCTCTTTTGTGCCGCGCTCACCACGATTTGCGAGCTTGTGCTCCCCATGGTGGTGCGTACCATTACCAACGCGGCATCGAGCGAAAACCTCGCCGCACTGACCCCCACACTCATTTTCGGCATTGGCGGAATGTATGTCCTTTTGCGCATCATCGATACCGCCGCCAACTACTTTATGACCTCTATCGGTCATATAATGGGTACGAAGATAGAAACCGATATGCGCCGCGATCTCTTCTCTCACCTGCAAAAGCTTTCCTTCTCCTATTACGACAACACCAAGGTGGGTACGCTTATGTCGCGTATGACGACCGACCTGTTTGACGTGACCGAGTTTGCACACCACTGCCCCGAGGAGTTCTTTATTGCGGGCGTTAAAATCATTGGTGCGTTCATTCTGCTCTGCACCATCAACGTACCGCTCACGCTCATCATCTTCTCGGTCATTCCGCTCATTCTTGCATTCTCTATCTTCTTCCGCCGCCGTATGCGCTCGAATTTCCGCGAGTCACGCAAGCAGATTGGCGAACTCAACTCACAAATTGAGGATAGTCTGCTCGGCATTCGCGTAACACGCTCTTTTTCGCGTGAGGATGAAGAAAAAAGGAAATTTGGAGAGGGCAACTGCGAATACCTTCGCATCAAAAGCGAGCGCTACCGCATTATGGGTGCGTTTCATTCTTCAACGCGACTCTTTGACGGACTGATGTATATTATCGTAGTGGTTGCGGGAGCACTGTTTATGATGGGTATTGGAAATCTGCCCACTATCACTCCCCCCGATTACATTGCATACCTGATGTTTGTTTCTACCCTGCTCACCTCTATTCGCCGCATTGTCGAGTTCTCCGAGCAATTCCAGCAAGGTATTTCGGGCATTGAGAGATTCCAAGAAATTATGGAAACAGAGCCCGAAATTCAAGATATTCAAGGTGCAACAAACCTCTGTGACGTAAAGGGACATGTGGAGTTTTGCGATGTTTCCTTCCGTTATGAAACCGAAACCAAGAACGTACTAACACACCTTGACCTTGATGTTGCCCCCGGTGAAAACATCGCGCTCGTCGGCCCGTCCGGCGGCGGCAAGACAACCCTCTGCTCGCTCATTCCCCGTTTTTACGAGGTTTCGTCGGGTAAGATCTTGGTCGACGGAAAGGATATTCGCGAGGTCACGATGCACTCCTTGCGTAGCTGCATCGGCGTTGTGGCGCAGGATGTTTACCTCTTTTCGGGTAGCGTACGCGAAAACATTGCCTACGGCAAGGTCGACGCCACCGACGAAGAAATCGAAGCAGCTGCAAAAATGGCAGGCGCACACGAATTCATCTCAACGCTTCCCGATGGATATAATACCTATGTCGGCGAGCGCGGAGTAAAGCTTTCGGGCGGACAAAAGCAACGCATCTCTATTGCGCGGCTGTTTCTCAAAAATCCCCCTATTCTTATCCTTGACGAAGCCACAAGCGCGCTTGACAACGAAAGTGAGCGACTTGTTCAACAGTCTCTTGAAAAGCTTGCCGAGGGTCGTACAACCTTTACCATTGCACACCGCCTGACTACCATTCGAAATGCCGACCGCATTCTCGTTTTGACAGAGAACGGCATTGAGGAATCGGGCACACACCAAGAGCTGATAGCAAAGGGTGGCATTTACAGCGAGTTGTATGCCCTCTATTCGACACTTTGATATAGAAACAATCCCTATGAAAGGAAAAATATTATGTATGACGTTGCTATTATAGGCGGCGGTGTTGTGGGCGGTATGATTGCGCGCACCCTCGCTTCTTATCAATTGAATATTTGTATTTTGGAAAAAGGACATGACGTTGCCACAGGCTCAAGTGCTGCCAACTCCGCCATTGTTCACGCAGGCTATGATGCCAAGGAAGGTTCTCTCAAAGCAAAACTCAATGTGCGCGGCTCGCAACTGATGCCCACTGTTTGTCAGGAACTCGGCGTAAAATATCAAAACAACGGCTCTTTGGTTATCGGCTTTAACGAAGAAGATCGCGCCGCTCTTGAGGCACTTCTCGTGCGCGGAAACAAGAACGGTGTCAAGGGACTCCGCATCCTTGAAAAAGACGAGCTTCGCGCCCTTGAGCCTAATCTCTCCCCCGACGTTCTCTGCGCACTTCACGCACCTACGGGCGCTATCGTATGCCCGTATGAATTGACTATTGCCTCTATTGGTAATGCAATGGATAACGGTGCTGACCTCAAGCTCGATTTTGCCGTTGATGGCATCCGCGACTGCGGCACACACTATGAAATTTCTTCTGCCAACAACACCGTCGAAGCACGCTACGTTGTCAACGCGGCAGGCGTTTTTGCCGACGAGATTGCCAAAATGGCAGGAGACGACAGCTTCTCCATTCATCCCCGTCGCGGCGAATACGTGCTCCTTGATAAGGAGTGCGGCTCGCTTGTAAAGCACACCATCTTCCGCACCCCCGGAAAGATGGGCAAGGGCATTCTCGTCTCCCCCACCGTGGACGGCAACCTGATTACAGGCCCTACAGGTGTCGATATTGAAGATAAGCTTGATAAATCTACTACAACTGAAGGACTCGCTTTTGTAATGAAGCAAAGTAACGAGAATACAACGGGAATCCCCTTTGGCAAGAGCATTACCTCTTTCTGCGGTCTGCGTGCGGTAGGCTCTACGGGCGACTTTATCATCAATAACCCCAAGCCGCGTTTTATCAATGTAGCAGGTATTGAATCTCCCGGACTTTCCTCTGCCCCTGCCATTGCTGAAATGGTAGTCGAGCTGCTTGAAAAAGCAGACCTGTCTCTCGAAAAGAAAGCCGACTTCACCCCCATTCGTCCAGCATCTCACGCATTCCGCGAGGGCACGATTGACGAAAAGAATGCGATGATTGCAAAAGATCCCACCTACGGTCACATCATTTGCCGTTGCGAGGGTGTGAGCGAGGGGGAAATTCTCGCGGCGATTCGTCAAAATCCGCGTCCGCGCGACCTCGATGGCGTGAAACGTCGCACACGCGCGCAAATGGGACGCTGTCAGGGTGGGTTCTGCTCCCCTTACATTGTAGAGCTTCTCGCACGCGAAATGAATATTCCTTACGAGGAAGTAACCAAGTGCGGTGGTAAATCGCTTATCAACGTGCAAAAAACAAAGGAGGTACAATAATATGAGAGAAATTGATCTTGTCATTATTGGCGGTGGCCCTGCCGGTATGAGTGCGGCTCTGGCGGCATACGAAGCAGGCATTCGCGATCTTCTCATCTTGGAACGTGATGAACGCCTTGGCGGTATTTTGCAGCAATGTATTCACAACGGCTTTGGACTCCACCGCTTTGGCGAGGAGCTGACCGGCCCCGAATACGCTTGGCGTTATGAAAAAGAAGTACACGCCAAAAACATTCCTTTCTTGCTTGGCACAATGGTACTTGACATCACTCCCGACCGCATAGTAACCGCCACCAATGCCGAGAGCGGTGTATTCCAACTCAAAGCCAAGGCTGTTATTCTCGCAATGGGTTGCCGTGAGCGCTCCCGCGGAGCCTTGAATATCGCAGGTACACGCCCTGCAGGCATTTACAGTGCGGGCACGGCACAAAAGTACGTCAATCTCAAAGGGTATCTCCCCGGCAAAGAGGTCGTCATTCTCGGCTCGGGCGATATCGGCTTGATTATGGCGCGCCGTATGACGCTTGAGGGCGCAAAGGTACACGCTGTGTGCGAATTGATGCCCTATTCGGGCGGTCTTGCGCGCAATATTGAGCAATGTCTCAATGATTTTAACATTCCCCTCAAGCTCAGCCACACCGTTGTTGAAATTCACGGTCGTGAGAGACTCACGGGCGTTACCATTGCAAAGGTGGATGAGCGTCGCCATCCCATTGCTGAAACGCGCGAGTACATTCCTTGTGACACCCTGCTCCTCTCTGTTGGTCTTATTCCCGAAAATGAGCTTTCTAAAACCGCAGACGTCGCCCTTGACCGCGTAACAAACGGTGCTGTGGTCGACCAAGATAGACAAACCGCTACCGAAGGTATTTTTGCTTGCGGAAACGTGCTCCACGTGCACGACCTCGTTGACTTTGTATCCGAAGAGGCGGAGGTTGCAGGCAAAAGCGCGGCGGCGTATATTCTCGGAAAGAGTAAAAAAAAGCTTCACATTCCCCTCGCAACCGACGGTCGCGTGCGCTATACCGTTCCGCAGGTCATCACCGCCGAAAAGGACGTCACCGTTTATTTCCGCGTAGCCGATGTTTACCGAAATGTAACGCTCAAGGTTCTTGACGGTGAGAGAGTCGTCGCGCAAAAGAAAAAGAGCCGTATGGCTCCGGGCGAGATGGAGAGCATCACACTCAAATCTGCGGCATTTGTTGATGCCAAAGAACTGAAATTTGTTTTGGAGGTGCGCTGATATGAAAAGAGAGCTTACCTGTATCGTTTGCCCCATTGGCTGTCAGTTGAGTGTAACACTTGAAAATGGCGTTGTAACCGAGGTCATGGGCAACACCTGCCCTCGCGGCAAGCAATATGCGATTGACGAATGCACCAATCCCGTTCGCACCATTACTACCACCGCACGCACGTCGGATGGCGGTGTAATTCCCGTTAAGACTGACCGTCCTATCCCAAAGGATTTGATGTTTGAGTGTATGCGCGAGGTTGATGGCGTAATCGTTCCCCTGCCCGCTCATATCGGGGACACCGTCATCGAAAATCTGTTTGGAACAGGTGCTAACATCATCGTTACCGCAAATATGGAATAAAAATTAAGGAAGTCGTTTTTTAAACGGCTTCCTTTCTTTTTGTTAGTTCTTTTTTAGTTCTTTTTCCAACTACCGGGGGCAAAGAACAAAAGAATCGGGAAAATTTCGAGTCTGCCCGCCAACATATCGAATGTGAGAACAAGCTTGGAAAGAACACTGTAATTTCCAAAGTTCTCCATAGGTCCTACGGTTTCAAACCCGGGACCGATATTGTTAAAGCAAGCCAAAACTGCCGAAATATTTGTGCCGATGGAAAAATCGTCAAAGCAAATAACAACAAAGCTCAAAAACAAAATGAGCACATAGGCCGAAAGATAACCGTTAAGACCTGACATCACTTTTTCGTCTACGGCTCGTCCGTTCACACGAACGACTTCCACTCTGTTTGGGTGAACCATTTGGCGGATGTTACGGCGTAGTCCTTTGAACAGAAGCAAGACACGCGCGCATTTCATACCGCCGCAGGTGCTTCCCGCGCAGGCGCCCGTAATCATCAGAATGGTCAAAATCCCCTTGGAGAATGTAGGCCACAGGTCAAAATCCACTGTGGAATATCCCGTGGTGGATATGATACTGGCAACCTGAAAGGCCGCGTGACGGAGTCCCTCGCCAAGAGTATCGTACATTCCTGCGATATTCCAAGTGATAAGCAAAATACTCACAGCTACGATGCTGAAATACAAACGCAATTCTTCGTCCCTTATCACCGAGCGGAACTGCCGCAAAATAATGAGATAGTAGCAGCTGAAGTTGACACCAAAGAGCAACATAAACACTGTGGTGACATTTTGAATGTAGGGGCTGAAGCTACCAATACTATCGCCTCTAACACCAAAGCCACCCGTGCCTGCCGTACCGAACATCGTGCACAGTGCCTCAAACCAGTTCATATCACCTAGCATCAAAAAGGTAAAATTGAGTACACTGAGAACCATATACGTTCCATAAAGATAAATTGCCGTTTGACGGAGCTTAGGAACAAGCTTGCCCACCTCGGGCCCAGGGCTCTCTGCACGGAAGAGGTGCATTGTAAAACCCTCGCTCTTCTTTCCACCCGGCACGAGTGCCAAAAGAAAGACCAAAACACCCATTCCGCCTACCCAGTGGCTAAAGCTACGCCAATACAGAATACCGCGCGAAAGCGCTTCAACATCTGCAAGAATAGAAGCTCCCGTTGTGGTAAAGCCCGAAACGATTTCAAACAGTGCATCAATAAAACGCGGAATTTCACCCGAAATTACAAAAGGCAATGAGCCGATAAGACTCATTAAAACCCAGCTTGCCGCCGTGCAAACAAAGCCTTCACGGGCGGTCAATCGATTGGAATTGTTGCGCGAAAGTATTTTTAATGTAATATACAGAGCTACGGCGATACAGATAGTTGCCACAAAGCCCAAAACCGCTTTTGCTTGACTGTCGTAGATGCTGATGGCAAGTGCCGGTAGCATAAATACAGCCTCTGCTAAACAAACAAGGGATAAAAAGCGGCACATTATTTTATAATTCATAAACCGCTCCTCTTATGCAAAAATGTCGTTGAGTTCCAATATGGTATTCTCACCATTGACAACCACAACCACGTTATCCCCCTCGCGGAAGCAATCATCGCCACCGGGAATGATAATATCGTTACCGCGTGCGATACAAACGATGCGGACATTCTCCTTGAAGTTGATTTTACGCAGAGGCTCATCGCAATGGAAGGTATCGGGATCCACCAAAAACTCGATTGCTTCAGCTTGTCCGTCTGCCACGTGGTGGATGGCAACTGCAGCTCCATCCTGGTTCTTCATCGCACGCACATAGCGAACAATGGTGTTACAGCACAGCTTGCCGGGAGAAACCACACTACCAATGGAAAGCTGGTCGATAAACGCAGAATTATCCAGTCTGCCAAGTCGGGTGATCACTTGAGGCACGCCAAGACTCTCGGCATAGAGAGAAACGATAACATTCTGCTCGTCGGTATCGGTCAAGGAAAGAAGCGCATCTGCTTGCGCAAGACCTTCTTTTTCGAGGAAGGTCAGGTTACCGTCATCTCCGTGTACCACGGCAGCGCGAGGCAAAAGCTCGCTCAGTTCCAGACAACGCTCTGCATCACGCTCGAAGATAGTGACATCGATAGATCGGCTGTTTTTGAGTTTTTTAGCAAGATAGTAGGACATTGCTCCACCGCCAACAACCATTACGCGGCGTGCCTTGTGTGTAACGATGCCAAGGCTCTTGAGCATGATGGCAAGGTCGTCGGGTGCGGCTGTAACGAAGATACGGTCACCCTCACGCAAAACAAATTTACCATCGGGAATGATAGACTCGCCATCACGCAAAACAACGCAAACCAGCACTCTTGTACGCACGATGGTATCGAGGTTGGCGAGTGCTACGTTACAGAGTCGGCTTCCCTCTTCCACGCGCAATTCCGCCAGTTCGGCACGACCGCCCATAAAGGCTTCACGCGTCAAAAAGCCGGGATATTTGATAAGTCGCTCAATTTCTGTTGCGGCATCCTGCTCGGGATTAAAGGTCAGGGAGATGCCAAACGCATCACGCATAGCGTATGCTTGCTCCAGATATTCGGGGTCGCGGATACGCGCGATGGTATGGATGCGCGGATTGAGGCTGTGTGCGGTCATACAAGAGAGCAGATTGAGCTCATCACTGCCCGTGCAGGCAATGAGAAGCTTGCACTTTTTGACACCTGCGCGCTGGAGTGCCTCCATTGAGGCGCAGTTGCCCTGCACCGCCATCACGTCGTAGCGGTTTATGCCACTCTCAAGCACTTGCGGATTGGAGTCCATAATGGTCAAATCATACCCTGCCGCACCAAGCTCACGCGCCAGGGTTTCGCCAATGTCACCACAACCGCATATCAAAATTTTCATTGTCATAATCTCCTTTCAAAAGGGATTTGTGTAAAAAGGATTTGTTCTGTTTTAGCGCAGATACTCCACTGCCGAAAGAGCGGCAACGGTACCGTCGGACACCGCCGTAGTCAACTGCCGCACATTCTTGCGGCAAGCATCTCCCGCGGCAAAAATGCCGGGGCAAGAGGTTCTGCACTCGTTGTCCGTGAGAAAATAGCCGTCCTCATCAAGATCAACAAGGTTGAAAAATGCCGCATTTTGCGGAAGCTGTCCAATCGCTTCAAACAGAGCCGACACGGGCAGATATTCGACCGCTCCCGTAGCTACGTTGCGAAGTGTGAGGGATTGCAAGCTTTCCTTGCCCTCAAGCTCCTCTATAACGGTTTCACCGATGAATTCAATATTCTCTTTTGCCCTCATTTGCTCGGCAAGATTCTTTTCAGCGCGCAACTCTGCGCGACGGTGAATGAGATAGACACGGGAGCAATACTCGGAGAGCACTAGGGCATCCTGCACGGCGGTGTTGCCGCCGCCAACAACTGCGACTTCCTTTTTGCGGAAGAACATTCCATCGCAGGTAGCGCAGAAGGAAACGCCGCGCCCGATAAGTGCATCCTCACCGTCAAGCCCCAGCTTGCGGTGCTTGAGCCCCGTGGCAAGGATAACCGCCTTGGCGGAATATGCTTCATCGTTTGCAAAAATTGTAAATCCCACATCTATTTTTTCAATCTTGCTAACCGTGGCATAGACGATTACAACCCCCAGTGCTGTGATCTGCTTTGTGAGTCCATCGGCAAAGGTATAGCCGTCCACCTCGGGAAGAGCGGGATAGTTTTCGATTTTTCGCGTTGGCAGAATCTGTCCACCAAGTGCTTCTCCCTCAAAAAGGACAACGCTCTTACCGGCTCGTGCCGCGTAGAGCGCGGCCGTCATACCGGCAGGACCACCGCCAACAATGACAATATCATATTTCATATATACCTCGTAAAATTTTGCTCATTTAACGCGCATCGCTTTGATACGCTCGGCATTGGGCGTGACAACGCAGGACCAGTTGGTGTGGTAAATAACCAATCCCGGTTTGCCGCCCGCAGGCTTTTTAACGTTGCGGACGAGTGTGTAATCCACCTCAACGTTCTCGCCGTCAGCACCCTTGGAATAGAAAGCGGCAATCTCGGCAGCCTCGGTAAAGTTCTCGGCAGGGGGATCGTCCCCATTTGTCAGCATCACCGTGTGGGAACCCGGCATCCCTTTGACGTGGAACCAATAGTCGTTTTTGCCCGCCACCTTGTGTGTAATATATTCATTTTGCAGATTGTTCTTGCCGCACAGTACGCGGTATCCGCCCGAGGTGCGGAACTCGGCAACCGTTGGTGTAGGCATCTTTTTGGCAAGCGCGTAATTCTTCATACGCGATGCGTAACCCGAGCGGTAAAGCTCCTCGCGAATTTCTGCGAGGTCTGCCGCTGTTTCGGCGTGCGTCAAAGAATCGAAAACCGTATCGATGTAGCGCAGTTCTGCCTCACCAATCGCTATTTGTTTGGTTAATTCTACGCGTGCGGTTTTGGATTTGTTGTATTTTTTGTAATAGACCTGCGCATTTGCCGAGGGAGAAAGACGGTTGTTGAGTGGCACCGTGCAAGTGCCAAACGTGCCGTCCTCGTGATAGTCGCTGTAATCGGTGAGTGTCGCCTCACGCATCCCGCGTGAGAGCAGATAGAGATTCCCTGTAATCAGGTCGGCATATTTTTTGTATTCCTCGCCGCGCTCACAGTCGGCAAGTTCTCCACGCTGAAGCTCTATCTTCTTACGCAAACGGGCATCGGCATTTGTCAAAATACGCAGAATGTCCGCCGCACGTTGGCGAATGTGATTTTCTCTGTCGCGTGTGTGGAAGAAATCATCCAGCATCTGCCCCGCGCTCGTATAGGGACACATTTCAAAATCGGCACCGTAGTGACGAAGCTCGCAGAACGCATACTCCACGGGCTTGCTACCCGAGAGAACCATTGTGGGCGCATAGTTCGACGAGCGAATCATTTCGATGACATTGGAAAAATTCTCCCAAAGCTTATCCACACGGCAAAAACTGACGGGCGTATCGGTCTCTCCTGACGTGCGCCAGACGATTTCGCGCGCAACCGCCGCAGAAATACCAAGAAAGGTGGCGCTGATCCATTTATCGGCAGGGCGATCGGGAGCGGCTTGTCTCCATTGCTCCCAAAAGGCTTCTTGCGCAACGCCAAGAGGATCGGTTTTCTCCTGCGGTGGGGGAAGCTCATACGTCATACCCGGCAACACCTGACGAAGTGCCGAGGTGGAAAAATCAACGGGATGCAAAACCGCCATCACGCGGCGGTCATCGTTGAGCAGCATCAGGTTGCTGTGCTTGCCCATAATCTCGCAAACGAGATATCGATGACAATCAAAGCCCATTTCGTCGCGCGTTTCAAATTCCAAAGTGACGACGCGCTCGAAGCCTTCTTGATGAAGATCCGTCAGCTTGGCTCCCTGCAAATGCTTGCGCAAAAGCATACAGAGCATAGGGGGCGTGGCAGGGTTTTCCTTTTGCTCATTGGTAAAACCGAATCGGGGATTGGCCGAGCCTGCATTGATGAGAAGGCGTTTTCCGCCCTCAAGACTGCGCATCTGCAAAACGATTTCGTCGCGCTCGGGCTGAAATACTTTTTCAATACGTGCGCCAAGTGCCACCGACTTGACTTCGGCAATCATACACGCAAGCATACCCGCATCAAATGCCATTTACTACTCCCCCTTTCAAAAAACTTTACAAAATATTATAACATATTGTTGCAATTTTTACAAGTAGGTGTTATAATAAATTCAGAAAAGTTTGGAAAGGACGGTTTTTTAGAATGAACAGAACCGTAATTGGCATTGACGTTGGCGGCACCACGACAAAAATCGTTGGATTTCGCCAAAAAAAGAACGGCGAGCAGGAGCTCATCGCGCCGCAGTTTGTGCGCGCAACTGATCCCTTGACTTCGATTTACGGCGCGTTTGGTAAATTCACCGCCGAAAACAATCTCACCCTTGCCGATATTGACCGCATTATGATGACGGGCGCGGGCTCGGTGTACGTGAAAGATGAAATCTATAATCTGCCCTGCTCTCCCGTCCCCGAGTTTACCAGCAGTGGCGTGGGCGGTCTTTACCTCTCGGGGCTTGATGAAGCCATTGTTGTCAGTATGGGAACCGGAACCGCCATCAACCACGCAAAACGCGTGGGAGACGGTCACGAAATTAAATATCTCGGTGGCACGGGTGTGGGTGGTGGAACGCTAATTGGACTCTCCCGCAAGCTCATCGGTGTGGACACCATCGAGCACATCGAAAAGCTCGCGGCAGACGGAGACCTCGCCAACATCGACCTGCGCATCAAGGATATCGCGCAAAACCGTTCCTATCACGGAATTAACGAAAACCTCACCGCCGCAAACTTTGGTAAGGTTTCGGATATGGCAACCAATGCCGACCTCGCCCTCGGCATCTCCAATCTTGTTGCCGAAACCATTGCCATGATGTCCATTTTTGCAGCACGTAGCTACAATATCCGCGATATCGTCCTCATTGGTAACTTGACTACCATCGAGCCTATCCGCAACGTTTTTGAGTCCCTTGGCGACAGCTTCGACGTCCGCTTCGTCATCCCCGAAAACGCTCAATTCGGCACCGTAATCGGCGCGGCGTTGCATAAAGAATAAGTGATTGTGGGGGAACTTTTTGCAAAAAGTTCCCCCACACCCCCTCAAAAACTCTTGCACAACAAATAACCAAATAAATTTATTAGCAAGCGGATAGACAGTCGGCGCGAGCTTTAGCTCGCTTTTGCTGCCGCAAACGGTCAGGCGCCACCGAGACCCTGCCCGTTAGGAAAGTTGTTTATGCATAGTAGGGCGGGGCTTGCTCCCGCCGCATACACAGAAAGGCGGTGATCGTATGGCAAAAAACAGATTAAGGGAAATTGAAGGAGTAAAAATTCGTTGGCAATATTTTACCGCTCCTCTTTTGATATTAGGTATTGTTGCGATTTGGGTTCCTTTCATTATATTTGCTTTGGAGTTTAACGCAGGTAATTTTGATTTTTCAAAATGGTTGTCTGATGGTCTGTGGACCAGTGTATGGATCTGCTTTGTTTTTTCCGTTCCTTTTCTCATTCTTTCACCACTCAATCGCCGATTTTTTGGAAAAATCGTTTGCGTACTCAACGAAGATGGAATTCATTACAAAGACGGTTTTGTAAGATGGAATGAAATTGTGAAGATGGAATATGAAATAGATTTTCCGGGAGGACATATCGCGCGTTATCAATATTGCCGCGCTATCATTTATACTTCAAAAGAAGAAATTGTGATACGGCACGCACCGTTGTTTCTCCTTTCCAAAGTGAAAAAACAGAGCTCTGACATTCCAACAGGAGTATCAAAAAACAGCAAAGGGACGGTTGGGTTTCTCTTTGTTGCTCTTCTCCTTATTCCTTTCTTGATCCCTTTAATTGCCTAAAAAACGCACATAAAATAACACCGGGCGACCATAGCGTGATACTCCGTTAAGAGTATCACGCTATGGTCGCCCGCCTTTGTTCTTATCAACTCTCTTAGAAATCAGGGTCTCGGTGGCCCCTGATTTCTCGCGACAGCAAAAGCGAGGTTTACCTCGCGCCATCCGTCTATCCGTGAACTAACGTTTCCATTTGGAATGATTTTGTTAGAGAGTTCTTGAAAGGGGTGTGGGGAAAACTTCTTGCAAGAAGTTTCCCCCACATAAACCGCGTCCTATTTAGTTAAAATATCCTTCTCTGTAAAGCAGCTCTGCAATCAGAACTGCACCGCCTGCGGCGCCGCGGAGAGTGTTGTGGGAGAGGCCCACGAACTTGTAATCAAAGAGAGTATCCTCGCGCAAGCGACCAACGGTCACGCCCATACCGCCATAGATGTCGCGGTCGAGCTTGGCTTGCGGACGGTTATCTTCTTCAAAATAGGTAATGAACTGTTCGGGAGCGTGAGGAAGCTTCAACTCCTGCGGCTTGCCCGAGAAATTCTTCCACGCGTCGAGGATCTCCTCTTTGGTGGGCTTGTTTTCAAAGCGTA